>JBLNDH010000260.1:0-5866 GCA_050261455.1 Bacillota bacterium | reverse complement strand
GAGGACCCGACGATGTTCCCGCCAATTCCATCGTGGGATGGACTTCATCCACTGGTTGTGCATTTTCCGGTAGCATTGCTGCTGGTGGCGCCCATTTTCATCCTCATCGGGATATTCCGCCACAAGGAGCGGGCGTATCCGATCAGCGCGCTGATTCTGCTGGCGTTGGGCACAATCGGTGCGTTCGTCGCGGTTGCCACTGGAGAGGCAGCCGGCGAACTGGCCGAACGCAACGAGGCAATCAATCGTGTGCTGGAACGGCACGAGCATCTGGCCGAATACACGCGCAATGCGTTCGCCTCGCTGACGGGAGTGTTTCTGGTGCTGCTTGCGACGGCGATCTTTCTGAAGGAGCGATTCAAGCCACTGGCGTGGATCCTTGCGAACGTCGTGTTCGTTCTCCTGTATGCTGGAGCAATGCTGCTGCTGGCCAAGACCGCACACGAGGGTGGCACGCTCGTGCACCAGCACGGCGTGCGTGCGATGATCGCCAGCAGCAGTGGCTCATAACTCCAGGGCGACCTTGCTCAACTCACCAGCTCGGCTTCAACCACCTCCGGCCCTTTGGCAAAGGTAAACGTGTGCCGAGTCGGATCGACATCCACGTGGATGGTGTCGCCCTCGGCAAACTCGCCAGCGAGAATCTTGGAGGCAATCGGGTTCTCGAGCCGCTGCTGGATCACCCGTTTCAGCGGACGAGCGCCGTACTGCGGATCGTACCCTTCGTCAACGAGCATGCTCTTGGCCGCATCGGAGATGACGATCTTGAGGTTGCGCGTGCCCAGACGCCGGCTGAGGTTCTGCAACTGGATATCGACGATCTTCTGAATCTGCTCCTTCTTCAAGGCATGGAAGAGGATGGTTTCGTCAATGCGGTTGAGGAACTCGGGACGGAAGTACTGCTTGAGCAGTTCCTTCACGCGGGCCTCGACCTCCCACTCGGGAGCTTTATCGGCGGCGAGCTTCTGGATCTCGGCCGAGCCGATGTTGCTGGTCATCACGATGACGGTGTTCTTGAAATCCACGGTTCGCCCATGGCCATCGGTGAGCCGACCATCATCCAGGACCTGCAGGAGAATGTTGAAGACATCGCGATGGGCCTTTTCGATTTCATCGAAGAGGATCACCGAATAGGGTTTGCGGCGCACGGCTTCGGTGAGCCGGCCGCCTTCCTCGTAGCCGACGTATCCCGGCGGGGCGCCGATCAGGCGAGCCACCGAGTGCTGCTCCATGAACTCGCTCATGTCGATGCGGACCATGGCGTTTTCATCGTCGAAGAGGAATTCGGCGACGGCCTTGCTCAGCTCGGTCTTGCCCACGCCGGTGGGGCCGAGGAACAGGAACGAACCGATCGGGCGGTTGGGATCCCCAAGGCCGGCGCGATTGCGGCGGACGGCGTTGGAAATGGCGGTGACTGCATCTTCCTGACCGATCACCCGCTTGCTGAGCCGCTGCTCCATCTTCATGAGCTTCTCGCGCTCGCCTTCGAGCATGCGGCTGACGGGAATGCCTGTCCAGCGCGAAACCACCTCGGCGATCTCGTCGGGCGTCACTTCCTCTTTGACCAACGATTGGCCATCCTGCGTCAGTTCACGCAGTTTCTTCTCGGCTTCGTCGAGCTGTCGCTTCAGCTCGCGAATTTCACCATACTGGATGCGGGCGGCGACTTCCCAGTTGCCTTGACGCTGGGCCTGCTCCAGTTCAACCTGTTTGCGGTCGATTTCCTCCTGGAGCTGTTTCCTGCGATGCATCGCGCCCTTTTCGTTCTCCCAGCGGGCAGTCAGATGCGAATTCTTCTCCTGCAGATCGGCCAGCTCGCGTTCGGCTTTCTCCAGCTGCTGGCGCGAGGCCGGGTCCTTCTCCAAACGAAGGGCTTCGATCTCGATCTGCAGTTGCATCATCTTTCGGCGGACTTCATCCAGCTCCGCCGGCATCGAATCATTCTCGATGCGCAGACGCGAGGCCGCCTCATCGACCAGGTCGATGGCTTTATCCGGCAGGAAACGATCTTGAATGTACCGATCGCTCAGCACGGCTGCAGCCACCAGGGCGCTATCCTGAATTCGCACCCCATGGTGCGTTTCATACCGCTGCCGCAGGCCGCGGAGAATGGCGATCGTGTCTTCGACGCTGGGCTCGCCAACCAGAATGGGCTGGAAGCGCCGTTCTAACGCTGCGTCTTTCTCAATGTGCTGACGGTACTCGTCCAGCGTGGTAGCGCCGATGGTGCGCAGCTCGCCGCGGGCCAGCGCCGGCTTCAGCAGGTTGCCGGCGTCCATCGAGCCCTCGGCCCGGCCGGCGCCGACGACTGTGTGCAGTTCGTCAATGAAGAGGATGATCTGGCCTTCGCTCTCGGTAACTTCCTTGATGACGGCCTTGAGCCGATCCTCGAATTCGCCCCGGAACTTGGCCCCCGCGACCAGGGCGCCAATATCGAGGGCGACGATGCGCTTGTCCTGCAGGCCCGCGGGAACGTCGCCATTGACGATACGGATGGCCAGCCCTTCTACGATGGCGGTCTTGCCCACGCCCGGCTCGCCGATAAGCACTGGGTTGTTCTTGGTTCGCCGCGAGAGGACCTGCATCGTGCGGCGAACTTCCTCATCGCGCCCGATGACCGGATCGAGCTTGCCCTGCCGGGCCAGTTCGACCAGATCACGGCCATAACGCTGCAAGGCCTGATACTTGGCTTCGGGGTTTTGATCGGTCACCCGCTGGCCGCCGCGAACATCCTTCAAGGCATTGAGCAAAGCGGAACTCGTCACGGAATTCAGCGAAAGAACTTCTTTCGCTTCGCTCTTGACCTCGGCCAGCGCCAGCAGCAGATGCTCCGTGGAAAGGTATTCATCCTTCAGACGATCGGCCTGACGCTGAGCTTCGTTGAAAACATCCTGCGTCGAGCGGGCCAGGCCCAGTTGGGTGCCGGTGGCTTTGGGCAGACGGTCCAGTTCGCTCTCGACCATCTGCTGGATTCGCCCGACATTGGCACCGAGCTTCTGAAGGATCGGCCCGACCACCCCTTCGGTTTCCGCCAGCAATGCCGCCAGCAGATGCAGCGGACGGATTTCGGGATTGTCATGCTGTTGAGCCAATTCCTGGGCTCGAGCAACCGCTTCCTGTGCCTTGATGGTGAATTTATCGAATCGCATTGTAACCCCTGTATCAACGTAACTTTGCCAACAGGGGTCATACGCAAAAGCAGGGCCAGAGCCCGACGGAGTCGGCCACCCAACCGCAATTATTTATGGATACTTCACTTAGAGAATAGGGCTTCCGACAGCCCCAGGGGATCTTCGGCCGCCAAATCCACGAGTCTTGGGGGTAACCCACTTCATCCAACTGTCATTTCGGCAGAAGCCTCGCCCGCCCGTATTGTCCTACCGTTTCGCCTCCACCCATTCGAGCAGGGAAATGACGGCATTGGAGGTCGCGCGAGCATTGACGGCGCGGATCAACAGCTTGCCCGTCGCCGAGGCCCTGCTGTCCACGGGATATTCCAGCCAGCGGCCACCCGTGAAACCTTCAAGGGTTCCCAACAAATGGTCGCCCATGAATAGCTGCTGCTTTCGGCCACCCTGGAACTGGTCCGGGTCGATCACATACAGCCGAAGCGTCCCGGAAGCGTTTGCAGGCACAGCCAACTCGATCTGCACTTCCTTCTCACTGGCCCGGCAATGAAAGATGGGGAAGGGCCAGCCCGCGAAGCTGTAGCCCTTCTTCACAGCAGCGGCGTATCCGGGCTCGGCAAAAACCACTTCCTTTTCGGGTCGCCCACAGCGCATGTGCAGTTTCACGCCGCGTGATTGGAGGTCCGCCGTCGTGGGAAGCTTTTCACCGTCTTTCCAGCGCCACTGCCGCGGGGCACGGTCCTTCGCCGGCGGCATGGCCGCCAGGGGCGCATGCGGCTCGGTCTGATACCAATAGCACATGCTGGAAAACTCCAGCTCATTGCCCGCACCGGCAAACTGCCTTCGAAAGCTCGCGTCCTCGTTCTTTCCAAAGCCAATGGCCACGCGTAAGGATTTTTCAAATCGAATGGCGTCGTTCAGGAAGAACCGATACGCCGCCGCACCCTCCTTGAAGGGGAAATACCCCGTCCGCGAGAAGAGATTCTCGGTCGGCGGGAATCCCCAGCTGAAGCCGAAGGAATCCTCGAGCCCTTGGAACTCGATGGACGGCTCGGCCTCGCCATCCACGTAAAACTTCTCGTTTTCATCGACCGGATATCCGGGCCGGCCCGGCAGGCGAACGGTCACGTTCCAGCCAACGAACTTGCCGTTGCCTTTGGCGTCCAGGGCCAGGTAATCGCGCTGGCCGAGGGGCAAAAGCTCCTGCCGCCATTGGGCATGAAAGTACCCCGTGTTCTCCGGCACGTTCACAAGCGTCCGGTAGATGACGTAGCTGTAACACGGCATGAGTCGCCACAACTCATCGCCCGGCTCGACAGGGCCGTCGTAGACCAACTCGATGCGTCCCGACTTGCGGAAGTACATCGGGAAGTACGCGTTAAACCCGCGCCGCTTGTTGACCAGGACGGTGTTGACCGACTCGCGCAGCCCGGCCGGGTCGCAGAAGAAATCCACCAGCGGGCAATCCACGCTCGGGGTCGCCTCACCATCCCAGTACATGCGAATCAGCAGTTCCCGGCCCAGCGTGTAGTTCTTGGGATCGGAAACGGACTTCTCGGGCAGCGCAAAATGGATCATCGTAACAACGGCAGGCCCCGGGATCTCCGCCACGACCACCCGCCGGGATGATTTGAACTGCTTGTCCAACGGGTTCTCAATCCACAACCCGTTCTGGGCAGCGGTCTTTCCGGGCGTGAGCGCCGCCAGCGACGCCGTATCGAACTCCTGGGCGCGAACGCTGGGGATCCAGAGCAGGATGGCACACAAAACGGCCAGGCAATTCCGAGCCATGTGAGCACCTCCCAAGGAAATGGCTGAGCTGTCGGTATATCGCCCGCCGCAGAAGTCGTCAAATGCATCGGGAGAGCGTTCTGGCTTTGGCCGGGTTCTGAGTTCGCCCGTCTGGATCGGCGGGCCTAGGGCGCCATCGGGGCTTTGCCTCCACGATGCCCTGCCCAAGCTCAACCACTTCAGCCGAACGAAACAACCACCTACGGCCCGATTGTCACTGCAACCCGCCCAATGAAGCCCCTGACGGCCAGAATGTCCCCCTCCATTGCCCAGCTCGGTCGATGAATGGCTGGGCAGGACACGTCAGACGCCGCAGATGACGTCGTGGAAAACGAAATAAGAGAAACGCCCCGATGCGTGGCTATCGCATCGGGGCGCATTCTCAGCATGGCAGGCCAATAGAACCAAGATGCGGCCGTACCGCGCGGCGCGATCTTTCAGGTGGAGGGCCTGGTCTTGCGTGCCCGGCCGCGAGCCTCTCCACCCTTGCGTCCCGCTTCGCGTGCCTCCTCCGGCGTAAACTCGTGCGCCGTTCCCTTCTCATGCGCCGCCCGGCCACCTTTGCTAGCGATCCGCCTCTGCTTTTCCATGTCCATCGAAGCAAATCCTCGCTTGCTGGTTGCCATACACAAGACTCCTTTCTCCTGCCCATCGTTCTCCATGAGCGAGAATGCGATCCGCTTCAGGGAGTCGGTCCGCCTTGGGTCTGCTCAGGCTGCGCAGGCGCAGGGGGCGGAGTGGCGCCGGCCGGTTCACCCCGCTGTTCGGGGGCCTCGCCAGGCCTGACTTCTTCGCCAGGCTCAATCCGTCCCCGGCTCTCGCCGCCTTCGCGACCGATGGTCGCCATGTGCTGTCGATCGCGGCTGACCGTCTCGCCGCCCTTGCGTCCAATTGCGGCCATGTGTTCGCGGTCTCGACTAACCGCCTCACCACCTTTTCGGCCAATC
>JBLNDH010000259.1:0-5730 GCA_050261455.1 Bacillota bacterium | reverse complement strand
CGATTTCGGAGCGGACGCCGAAGGTGGGGAGATAGATGCCGGGTTCGACGGAGAAGCCGAGGCCGGGGAGGACGCGGCGAGTGTCGTGGGTTTCCAAGTCATCGAGATTGACGCCGAGGGCGTGGTCGGAGTTGCCGGGGCCCATGGAGTGGCCGGTGCGATGGAAGAAGGAGTCGCCGTAGCCGGCGTTTTCGATGACGGTGCGGGCGACGCGATCGAGTTGCCAGCCACGAAGTTCCTCGCCGGCTTTCCAGGCCTGCTGGAGGCGCTGGACGACGGCATCGCGGGCCTGGGTGACGATGTTGAAAACCTTCACCTGTTCGGGAGAGGGGGTGGAGCCGGCGAAGCCGGTCCAGGTGATGTCGGCGAAGGTGTTGGGGTCGCCGGGGTGCTTGGCCCAGAGATCGATGAGGACCCAGTCGCCGGGATGGATGGGGGAGGAATGATCGCGGGTGGGCTGATAGTGGGGATTGCCGCTGTTCTGGTTGACGCCGACGATGGGGGGATCGTCGGTCCAGAGATTATTCTTGGCAAACTCGGCCATGAGGAATTGCTGGACGTCGTATTCGGTGAGGGGGCGGTTGGCGGAAAGAGACTCGCCGATGAAGCGGAAGGCGGCATCCTTGGCGGCGTCGATGAGGCGGGCGGCGCTGACGTGGGAATTGTAGGCGGCGGTGTCCCAACGGGCGGCGGCGAGTTGGAAGAGATCGGCGGAGCTGGTGACTTCCAGGCCCATGGAGCGGATGAGCTCGACCATGCCGGCATCGGCGTAGGAGGCGATGGGGATGGCGGCGCCGGGCGAGTATTCCATGGCGACGCGGGAGGAGCCGGCCAGGAGGGTACGAAGGTGGGTGTGGAGGTCCTGCCAACTGACGTAGCGAGTAAGGGGAAGGTTGAAGGGGAGGAAGAGATTCTCATCGATGGCGTGAACGAGCAGACGCGGGGAGCCGGTGCGGGGGATAAGGAGGAAACTGCGGCGGGTGGTGTGCTTGGAGGAGCCAAGGACGTGCCAGAAATAGGGGTTGGAGTTACGGAAGTCGTAAAGCAGCCAGGCGTCGATGGCGGATTGCTGCATGAAGGATTGGGCGGCGGAAAGATCCATAGGCGGACTCCTTTGTGTACGGAGTAGTTTAGCGGGGGAAGAGGGATGGGGAAATCCGAAGGGCCTGTGAATGAATGACCAAGTAAATGAATGACCAAGGACCAAATCCCAATGACCAATCAATGACCAATGTCCCAATGGAAGGCCGAAGTTGTTCTTTATCCTTGATCCGTGGTCCTTTGTCCTTGGCGGGGTTGGTGGGATTTGATTGGCAATGCGAGAGCGTGCACTGGCAGCTTGCCTGCCAGTGGCACGCGGCGAAAGACTGTGTGTGGAGGGGTTACTTCTGGCCGACGACTTTTTTCAGCAGCCAGGCCATGTTTTCGCCCAGCACGTGCATGGTCCGCAGGCCTTCTTCGTCCTTGGTGACGTCGCCTTTGTCGCGGCCGATGCCGACGTTCCAATAGGATGAGCCGGGGACGAGCATCTGATTGATGAGGAAGAAGTGGTTGATGGAGTCGAAGCCATGGAGTTCGCCGGCCCGGCGGACTGCGATGACGGCGGCTCCGACCTTGCGCTTGAGCAGGTTGCCACCCGAACGGGTGGCGAAGCCGGCCCGGTCGATCAGCGCCTTGGTTTCGGGCGTGATATCAGCGAAATAGATGGGCGAGCCGAGGAGGATGCCGTCGGCCTCGACCATCTTGGCGATGCAGGCATTGGCGATATCGTCATTGAAGTTGCAGCGGCCGGTTTTGGTTTTGGCGCAGCCGTAGCACGCCCGGCAGCCGTGGATGTTGCTGCCGCCCAGTTGGACGATCTCCGTCTGGAAGCCCTCTGCCTGGAGCGGCTCGAGAACATGGTTGAGCAGGATGCTGGTGTTGCCATCGGGACGGGGACTGCCATTAAAGGCGACTACTTTCATGGTACAACTCCTCGCGTACGCGAAAGTGCACAGCATACCCGGGCGGCATACGCATAGGCAAAGGTGGGGATGGGGTTGAGGGATTTGGTGGGAACGGGGCCAATGGGCGGGGTCCGGGTGAGAGATTTGGCAGAGGCGGAGGAGCACTGAGGGGAATGCATGGGCGGGTGAGCTCATGCCACGTTTACTCGCGGGAATGGTGGATGGGGAGAGAACCCCTGGAGCCAGCTCCAGGGGCGTTCGGTGGGACGCGGGACGAGAGATGGACGGGTAGAAAAAGCTTGTGTCGGGGGGCGAGGAGAGTAAGATTTTGCTTATGAATAAACTTACACTGTCCTGTCTGGTGATGGGGGTAATGTTGGTGGGTGTGGTGCGGGCGGAGGAGGGGGCGAGTGGGGAGGGAAAGTTTGCAAAAGTGGGGGAACGGATGCGGGAGTTTATCGCACAGAAGGAGATCGCGGGGGCGGTGATGCTGGTGGCGACGCGGGATCGGATTGTGCATCTACAGGCGGTGGGGCTGGCGGATATTGCGAAGAATAAGCCGATGCGGACCGATACGATCTTCTGGATCGCGTCGATGACCAAGCCGATCACGGCGACGGCGGTGATGATGATGCAGGAGGAGGGAAAGCTGTCGGTGGAGGATCCGGTGGGGAAATACATCCCCGAGCTGGCGAATCTGAAGACGGCCGATGGGAAGGCGGTGCGCGTGACGTTGCGGCATCTGCTGACGCATACGTCGGGGATGGCGGAGGCGACGGAGGAAGAGGAGAGGGCGGCGACAAAGCTGGCGGATTTGATCCCGGCGTATGCGAGCAAGCCGGTACAGTTTGAGCCGGGGAGCAAGTGGCAGTACTGCCAGTCGGGGATCAATACGTTGGCGCGGATTGTGGAGGTGGTGTCGGGAAAGTCGTTTTCGGCATTTCTCGACGAGCGGATTTTTGGGCCACTGGGAATGAAGGATACGACGTTTTATCCGACGGAGGAGCAGTTCCCGCGGATTGTGAAGGCCTATGCGAAAGTGGATGGGCGGTTGGAGGAGGCGCCCGTGTTTATCCTGGGCGGCAAGCCGATTACGTCGCAGGATCGGTACCCGGCGGCCAATGGGGGACTGTTCTCGACGGCAACGGATTATGCGCGGTTCTGCCAGATGATCCTGAATGGCGGAACGCTCGATGGAAAGCGGTATTTGAAGGCGGAATCAGTGAAGCTCATGACGAGCGTACAGAGCGGGGATTTGAAGACGGGATTCACCGACGGCAATGGCTGGGGATTGGGGTGGTGCGTGGTGAGGCAGCCGCAGGGAGTGACGGGGATGCTGTCGGCGGGAACGCATGGACATGGGGGAGCGTTTGGAACGCAGGGGTGGATCGATCCGGTCAAAGGGACGATTTACATCCTGATGGTGCAGCGGGCGAATTTCCCGAACTCGGATGCATCGGAGGTGAGGCAGGCGTTTCAGGAGGAGGCGGCAGAGGGGATGAAATGAGCCGGGGATGAACGCAGATTTACGCAGATTGATCGCACGGGCAGGAAGATGCTCGTGCGATTCTTTTTTAGCCACGGATGGGGCACAGATGGACACAGATGAACATTTGTCATGGTGGAGGATGCGGCGGAGGTGAGGAACACTTGGGAGATGCATGGGCGGGCCGCCCAATGCCACGTTGAAGACGCTCGCGGGCTACGATTCGTCGGAAGGAACGACTGGGCCCTGCGGGCCGCCGCGAAGCGGCGAAGGGAAGGTGGCTCTGCAGAGGGGAAGGCTATGAGGGTTTGAGGCGGTGTTGTTCGAGTTTTTCGGGGTCGATTTCGACGCCTAGGCCGGGGAGGGTGGGGAGGGAGAGGGTGCCGTCCTGGGGGATGAGGGGGGATTTGAGGATGGAGCCGGCGAGGAATTGGGGGCCATTCAAAGCGGCGGGGAATTTGAGGTCGTAGGCGCCGTAGAGCAGGAGGGAGGCTGCGAGGGAGAGGTCGGGATCGGTGAGGCCGCTGCCGAGGAAGAGGAGGTTGTGTTTTTCGAGGAGTTCGATTTGGCGGCGAGCTTCGGTGAGGCCGCCACAGCGGGCGGGTTTCATGGCAACGCCATCGAGGAGGTTGAGCTTGATGAACTCTTCGAGCTCGGCGGTGTTGACGACGCCTTCGTCCATGAGGATGGGGAGGGCGCCTTGTTTCTTGAGCTTTTGATAGCCGCTGAAGGCGCTGGGTCGGAGGGGTTGTTCGAGGACGGCGGCGCCGGCGTCGGCGAGCTTGGGGGCGATAGCCAGGGCGGTGGCTTCGTCGTAGCCGCCGTTGGCGTCGGCCCAGAGGAAGCCATCGGGGGCGAGTTTTTTGACGAGATTGCAGAGCTCGAGGTCGAAGGTGGGATTGGGGGCGACTTTGATGTTGAAGTGGCGGTAGCCGCGCTGACGGCCAGCTTCGATGAGAGCGGGGACGTCGTCGAGCTTGGTGGGGTTCAAGGTCCAGCTCAGGGTGATCTTGTCCTTGCCTTTGCGATTCCAGCGCTGGGAGGCGGTTTGGTTCAGGAGCTTACCAGTGAGATCGAAGAGAGCCAGGTCGATGCCGGCTTTGCAGATGGGCTGGCCGGTGGAGAAGGAGGGGGCGATGATGCGGTCCATGGCGAACTGGATGGCCGGGGTGTCGAAGACGTCGAGGCCAAGGAGGACGGGGGCGAGATAGCGGTCGATGGTGGATTGGACAGTCTCGAGCGTTTCGTAGCTCCACTTGTTGATGGGGACGCTTTGGCCGAAGCCGACGGTGCCGTCATCGGCGGTGATTTTGACGAGGACGGCCTGGCGGCCGAGGGGCTTGCCGTCGGGGGATTCAAGGAATTTGAATCGGCCGAGGGTGGGATAGGTCAGAGGGATGGTTTCGATGCGGGCGATTTTGTGAGAAGTCATTGGTGCACCTTGTGAGGGGAGACAGAGCCCCCCTACCGCAGCGGCAGAGGCAAGGAGGAAAGATCGGCGAGTGAGGTGAGACATGTGATTTAGGAGAAGAGTAAAAGGGGCCCACGAATCTCCACGAATCTTCACGAATGATCAGGCTCGCTTCAAACTGTCCTTTCACTACAGAATAATTCGTGTGTATTCGTGGAGATTCGTGGGCAATTCATTTAGATTTCCGGGGGGTGTCGTCGGCGGGGAGGTCGCCGAGGACGAATTGGATGCCATCGAGCCAATGTTGGAGGACGGCAGGGTTCCAGAAGATGTCGTGGTCGTGGCCGAGGGCGTTGTAGAAGACGCGGCCTTGGCCGTAGGGTTTGATCCAGGTCATGGCGAAGTCCTTGTCGGTGCGGACGATGGTTTTGGGGGTCATGTCGGTGTGCGTGGTATCGATGCTGAGCAGGACGCGCTGGCGGGTGCGGGAATAGGGGTCGCCGACCTGGTAGATCTCGTCGCGGATGGGGAAGGAGGTTTGTTTGAAGGCCTGGGCGAGGGGATGGGTGGGTTCATCGACCTTGAGGGTGACGGTGGAGCCAGAGCCCCAGGGGTGGTTGGTGAAACGGGCGCCGATGATGTTGCCGAACTCGGGCCACTGGCGGAAGCTGGCGACGCCGGCGTGGATGACGGCCAATCCTTTTCCACTTTTGAGGTAGTCAACCAGGTTTTGCTTGAGGCGCTGGTCGGGGGCGGCGGCTTGGGCTTTCTGCTCGGGAGGGAGCTTGTCGAAGTTTTCGGGGAGGAAGATTTCGTTGTTGGTGTTGTTGAAGAAAATGGCGTCGAATTGCTTGAGATTCTCGGCTTCGAAGAGGGTCAGGTCGTCG
>JBLNDH010000258.1:0-6540 GCA_050261455.1 Bacillota bacterium | reverse complement strand
CATTCCAGGCGGAGGACGTAGTGGCCGGGGTCGGGCCAGAAGTCCAGGAGGGGGAACTCGGCAACGTCGGTTTCGGCGGAGTAGAGGTTGATCGGCCGGCCGAGTTTCACACCATTCAAGGAGGCCTGGTAGATGCCGAAGTCGAAAGAGGTGGTGAGTTTCAGGACGAGCCGGCGCGGCTCCTTGGTTTTCACTTCAAAGGGGATTTCCAACCAGGCATTCTTGGCTTGGGGAGGCTGATAGAGGAGTTGGGCGTTGCCGGTCCAGAGTTCGCCGGTCTGGACGATGGCGTCGCCGTCGCCATGGTGCTTGGCGTCGGTCAAAGTGCTGCCGGGGACGACGATGTCGAGCTCGGGCAGCATGCGCTGGGCAGCGGGTGGAACAGTGGCAAAGCGTTTGGATGGGCCAAGCTGATACCAGAAGGCCACCGAGGCGTAATCGTCTTCCCGCTCGTTCCAACTATCGCGTTTGCCCTGGGGATTCTCATCGACGGAAATCCAGCCGTAATGTTCGAGGGCCACGCGGATGCGTTTCTGGAAGACGATCGGGTCAGCAATGTGCCAGCGATAGGCACAGGTGTGGCCACCCAGGGCACCCCAGGATTCGGTGAACGGAACGCCGAAATAGGGGAAGCTGCACTTACGCAGGCCCCAGGCACAGAGGAAGTAGTCTTCGGTGCCGGTGCCCCAGATGCTGGGGGACTTGTCGTCGTCGAGGGTGATCTTCTCGTCGCCCTCGCCGAACCACTCGGGGCTGCGGCTGCGAATGGAGAGGACGGTGCCGACGTAGTGGCCCCGGCCTTCGGTGTCGAGAACGAGATAATCGCGGCCCTTTTGAACGGGGTACTCCTGGCGATACTGGGCGCAGAAGTAGAGGGTATCCGGCGGCAGCGAATCCATCTTCTGCCAATCGACGTTGTAGTACAACAGGGCGATCTCTTTGTCTGAGTCGTTGACGACTTCGATCCGGGCGGACTTGGCAAAGGGCATCGGCCAGAAGCAGTTGTATCCGGCGCCGCCTTCCACCTGCACGGGCAGGCTGCGCACCTCCATGCGTTTGCCGAAACCGGCGGCGAAGAAGTCGCCGACCGGTGCTTCGACGTCCGGTTGCTCCCGGCCATCCCAATAGATCCGCAGGAGCATTTCGCGATGATTGGCTGCGCCCTTCGGGGCCCAGGGCTGCGGCTCCGGGCCAAGGAAAGTCATCCAGATGTGGCGGATGATGCCGGGGCCTTTCAGGTCGGCAATCACGTGGGTCTTGCCGGGGGCCACGCGGAAATTGTCGGCGTTGGAATCGGGATTGGGCGAGCCGTCGGGGAGTTTGGCGGTCGAGGTGACACGCATGCTCCGGCCTTCACGGGGCCGGTAAAGACCGGAAAGCGGATCCTGCGCCGAGGCGAAGGTTGACAGGCCCAGCGCCACAAACATGAGCACCGCGGTTGTGCGATTCATCATCCATCTCCTGTATGAGACCGGCAGCGTACCCAGGATATCCGCCCAACATCCGGCAATGCAATCGTTTTCGATCAAGCCGGGGCTCACTCTTTGCTGGATCGCAGGGGCATGTTCCTTCATCGACCAGGCCGCTCATGGGCTTCCAGGGTGGCAATCATGGCGGTGCTCGCCGGCGTGTGGGGGGCGTTGCGTAGCCATGGGCGGGTCGCTCCCGATGTCGGCGGCGTTGTTGAAGCAATAAACCTCAGCTATCCGACTCAGGCCGAGGAGGAAGACAATGTTCATGTGGCGTTGAAGGCATCACCGGATCAGCCAATCCAGTCGTTTGCCATCGAAGCGAGACAGCCGACCTACGAGATCGGCGCGGACCACGCCCAACCCGGACGATTTGCGGCCGCCGCCCCGGCCCATCCATTCGACGGCCCGGGTATGTTCATCCTGTACGACGATGGCAAAACGCGAATCCAGGCGGTGCGGCAGGCGTCATTCTGGAGGCCGGCGGCAATGACCGTGCGTGTCGGTGGCGTGACGATGCCGAACATCCACTTCCTCCAGTTGTACCGTCAGATCCCCGGAACCGATTCGCGGCCTCAGATCCTGGTGTTGTATACCGATGGCAATCTGCGTCTCAAGCCGTTGCCGCAGCCGGGACGTCATGACCAGCTCTTCGGCACCTCCGTGCTGATCGGGCCTGCCGACGATTCCAAGCGGCCCGTGGCGGATATCGCCCGTGTCGAATACGAGCCGAAACTCGACACGCTTCAGTTGACCTATCGCTCGGGCGAAGCCGCGCGGATAACGATCGAGACCGTCAGTTGCCAAGCCACGCGCATTCGGGTTTCCGTCGGTTACCGATGCCCCACCTTCGCCCGCATCCGGTCCATGTTCGTCGCCGACGGCAACAGCGACGTGGACCGCATCCGGTGGCATGATGCGCAGGGGACCCTCCGAACCAAGCCCATACTCGCCTTCACGGCAGCGGCACAAGCCACCGATTTTCTGTTCATGCGCCAGGTCCGCTCGCTGCACAACACATCCGCCCCGGACCTCTGGCTTGGCGATTTCATCCTCGCCAAACGTCAATAAGGGGTCGTTTTCCGAGCCCAGCGATACCGACCTGTCGCGGCCGTCCGAGAACACATGCTGGCGGCTGCCTGTGCCCGCTTGTCGTTGGGCAATCGATTCCGAAGGTCACCCGCCTTATTGCGTAGGTCATCACCATGAATTGAGCCACGCCATGGCGCATTGTTTGCATCAGCACCGGTTGACGATGTTTGCGGCGTGCAAAGCCAGTTGAGCGTCGCAATGGGATTGGCAAGAGAGGTTCGAGCCAGGAATCGCCCGGCTCGAACTGCACACGGAAATTCGTGGTCCATGGAAGCGGGCCCGCTTACTGGCCGTGATTCTCCGGGTTCATACCGGCAGGCCATGGTGGCTGGGCCTGCCAGAGGTTGGCATGAAAGAATTTTTCCTGGAATCCGAGCAAGCCTTGCCAAACGCCATCCATGCGAGGGCCAATTGCAGTGTCCATCAGATCACCGAGCCATCCAAACCCCTGCCGATCGTTGCAGAGCACCCCGACGCGGCACCCCAGCGTGCCGATACGATCCTGCGCATGATCATCCACGCACTGGTGCTGGCGGCGATCTTCGCATTTCTGACTTATTACTGCCTGTGGTTGCCCTTCTGGGGACGAAGCACGGCCGCTCTCCATTCAACCCACGCAGCACCGATGACCACTCGCATGTCCAGCCCCCTTGCCCAACCGCAGTGATCTTTCCATGAAACGATTGACCCTCTGTTTTGCATTCTTTGTTGTCATCTACGGCGGGTGCCTGGCGCTGCTGGGCCAGGTGGCCCGGCCCAGCCCGCCGCAGACTTCGTGGCTGTGGTACATCTGGCTGGCACTGGGGGCAACCAGTCTCTCGTCAATTGCGGTGGAATTCACGTTCTTCGCCGTCTGGCTCTGGCTGAAATACACGGGATTTACGGCAGACAGCGGCGTTCCACGGCGGCTGACGATCAGCGATCGGGCGTTTCTGCTGCAACAGCATCCCTCGGTTGCGATGCTCATGCCCGCCCATAACGAGGCCTCCACACCACAGGATCGCGAGGCGCTGGCCGAGCGTATCTGCGACGTCCTGCTGAAAACCCCACCCTATTGCATGTTTTTCCTCCTGGTGGATTCGCCCGAATCCCAGCGGGACCACGAGTTGAGTGTCGTCCGCGACGTGCGGCGCCGCCTGCGGGCAGCGGGACACGAAGACTATTCGCATCGGCTGGCATTGGAGGAACATCGGGACAAACCGCCCGTCTGGCGGCACAAGTGCGGCAGCATCCTGCGCTGGTTGCAGCGGCATGGTTCGCAGTATGAGTTCATGTTCCTCTTCGATGCTGACAGCTCCCTTCCGGAAGAGAATCCGAATGAGCCCAGGACGCGCGATGTGGTGGAACGCATGGTGGTCGCCATGTTGCGGGATCGCAACCTGGCCATGGTCCAGGCCGCCATGCATATTCGCGATCACCAGACCCCCTGGGGCTGGGTGCAGGCGGTGAATGCCCAGGTGGGGACGGCATACTACCTGCGCGTATTTTCGTACCTTTATGGCCGGGCGACACCCTGTTATGGACACAACTGCCTGCTGCGGGTGCGGGATTTCGCCCGCTATGCGCGGAATACGCTGCGATACACCAGCCACGACCACATCGATGCCAGTGATCTGGCCGCCGCGGGGCGCGGCTGCATGATCAGCGATGCCGTACTCACGCTTGAGGAGCCGGAAGACAGCATCCTGATGTGGCTCAAGCGTGAGGCCCGCTGGTCGCGCGGAAACGGGCAATGGATCGTCTACCTGTGCAAGAAGCGGGGTTTGCCCCTGGCGCCGATCGTCTTTCTCTCGCTGGGAATCGCGCAATACCTCTGGGCACTGGTGGGCGGGCTGTTCTTTGTGGCCACGGCGGCGGTCCTGTCCGACAACTCCGGCCTGGCCAGCCATGTGGGCACCGCCCCCGCCCAGGTTTTGACGGGATTGGTGGCGTTTGCCCTGTTTGTTCCCCGATGCCTGGCCAGCCCGAGTTACCGGGAGTTCTTCGGGAGCACGGCGATTGGACTGATCCTCGGCCCCGCAATCATGCTGTTCCAGGGGCTGGCGTTCGTGCTTGGCGCCTTCGGCACACGCTGGATCCCGCGCGGCTCACGCACCGATCTGTTTTCACCCCGACAGATGCTCCGCATCGCAAGCACGTTTTTGCCCATTACAGTGCTCGGGGCACTTCTCTGGTATCAGGTCGCCGATAATCTGCAGTCCGGCCACTTCACCTTGTTTCTGCAGATCATGATTACCGCCCTGATCGTCAGCCCCTTGACGGCCGTCCTGGTTTCCTGGCCCTGGAGACGCTACCGCCGCGAACCCGCCGATGCATCGGCGGCAGTGCTCCGGCCAGAGTAACCCGTGTCCAACTGGAGCCACTTCCCTTTCTCCACGCCGGACTCGGGAGCGAACCGACGACCCGGATCCGCACTGGTTGGGAGTCACACTACAATCCCGGCTCAGCAGGCGCTTCGCCCTCGCGGAGCGCCAATGAATCAGTGATCCCCCTACGCCGGTCGCATCTGAATACAAAAGGGGCAAGTCGCCGGGAATGATCCCCTCGCAGACTTGCCCCTTGGCGACATCGACCTCGCTGGGTGCCGCACTCGAAGCCGCAATTAATCCATCACCTCGCCGGCCGCCGCACGAAGGCGACCTCTGACCCTTCGCGATTCGTAACAAAGATACGCAGTCCCTGATCCAAGTTGGCCTTGGAAATGATCTGCTGCACTTCCTGGGCATTGCGCACCGGCTGATCGTTGATCCGGGTGATCACATCCCCTGGCCCGATCCCCGCTTCGGCGGCCAGCGATCCCCGCTCAACCGCCGTCACGAGCGCACCGGTTTTCACATCCACCCCGGCCTTCTGGGCCAGTTCATTGCTCACATCCGTGATGCGCATCCCCAGCGACTGCGCCTTCTCCGCCTCCGGCTGGGGTTCACCGGCGCTGGCCATTGTCGGGCGACTCGGCTGTTCGCCCACCCGCACCGTCATCTCCTGCGCCTTGCCGTTGCGGAACACCTGCAGCTTCACTTCGGCCCCCGGCGCCGCCGCAGCCACTTTGGAACGCAGGTCGCGGGCATTGTCCACATTCTGGCCGTTGAACGTGGTAATGATGTCGCCCGGCTGGAGCTGGTTCTGCGCCGGCGAGCTGCGGAGCACGCCTTTCACGATGACCCCGGTCTGGCCGTTGTACCCGCTGGCTTGCGCCTCTCTGGAATTCGTCGATACGTCGGCAATCTGCAGCCCAAGCCACCCTCGCACCACTTGCCCCTTTTCGCGGAGCGTCCGATACACCGTCCGCGCCTGATCCGATGGAACGGCAAAGCCGACCCCTTCCGAGCCGCCCGATTCCGACGCGATCGCGATGTTGATGCCAATGACCTCGCCACGCAGATTGACCAACGGCCCGCCACTGTTGCCCGGGTTAATCGGGGCATCGACCTGGATGAAGTTCTCGTAGCCATAGGGCCCGAGCAACCCGACCTCCCGGTGCACCGCGCTGATGATGCCATGCGTCATCGAGCCGACGTATCCCAATGGAGCGCCGAAGGTCAGTATGAAATCGCCCGGCTGCATGCTCGCACTGCTGCCCCAGGTCGCAGGCTTCAGGCCATCGGCTTCAATCTTCACAATCGCCAGATCCGTTCCCGAATCCGTACCAATGACCTGAGCCTTCTCGATCGTCTTGCCGTTGTTCAACGTCACGTCGAGACTCGACGCGCCGGCCACCACATGGCGATTGGTGACGATGTAACCAGTACGGCCATCCACATCCATAATCACCCCGCTGCCCAGGCCAATCCGCTTAAACTGCTCGGTTCGCCCGGGAACTGCGGACGAAGAAGACTCACTCTGATTCTCACCGGAGTCCTGATCTTCGCCGGAATTCTGATCCTCGCCAGGAGCCTGATTCTGCCCAAACCCGTGGAAGAACCGACGCAAAAAGTCATTGTCGGGCAGCCGGGGACGCGCGGGCCGTCTGATCACCGAC
>JBLNDH010000257.1:0-16486 GCA_050261455.1 Bacillota bacterium | reverse complement strand
AGACGCTGTCGCCGACGATAGATATTCTGCGGCAAAGTGGGGCGGTGGGAATCGAGGATCTGACGGTCTTTCTGCCGGTGAATGTGGCGCAGCATGTGACGGGCGGCTCGCGGGTGGCGCTGGTGGGCGATGCGCAGGCGTTTGCGTATGCCATGCCGATGGCGGACCTGCGGTATCGAACGATTTTCGATTTGGATGTGCGGCCGGGCCAATCCTTCCTCGACGCCTGGCTGGGAGAGGATGCCGAGCAGATCAAGGCGCAATACTGCCTGGTGATCGACCGCGGCGAACTGGTGCGATTCTGGGAGACGTATGCGGGTATCCCGCTGCCGGAGAAGTTGAAAGGCTCGGGGGAGCCGATCGTCCTGACGCCTGAAGACCGAAAAGAATGAGATTTTCCGCGTCTTGCCAAGTGTCATAACGAGCAAGAGCTGTTTTCCTCGCTCCACGCCGGGTTCGGAGTGAAGCGACGACCCGGATATCCTCCTGCGATAGCCACTACATCTGGGCTTCGTTGACGCGTTCGATGAGGACGCGTTTGAGGACTTTACCGGTCGCGGAACGGGGCAGGTCGGGGACGACGAGGACTTCGCGGGGGATCTTGTATTGGGGCAGGCCTTGCTCGCGGCAGAAGGCGCGGAGCTCGTCGCTGGAGATGGCGACATTGGGACGAGCGACGACGAAGGCGGCGACCACCTCGCCGCGTGCGGGATCTTTCTTGCCGATGACCGCGGCTTCGGCGATGGATGCATGCCGGCAGAGGACTTCCTCGATTTCCCGCGGAGAGACCTTCTCTCCGGCAACGATGATGAGGTCCTTTTTCCGGCCGGTGATGTAGAGGAAACCGTCGGCGTCGACTTTGCCCAGATCTCCCGTTTTGAAGAAGCCATCGGCGGTGAGGACGTTGGCGGTTTCCGCGGGGAGGTTGTAGTAGCCCTTCATGATCATGGGGCCTCGGAGCCAGACTTCGCCGTTGTGATCGGCGGGGAGGGGTTTCCCATCGTCGTCGGCGATGCGGACTTCGACGTTGGGGACGGGCCGGCCGACGGAGCCGGGGCGGCGGGCGACGGGGGTATTGAGGCTGATGACGGGGCTGGTTTCGGTCAGGCCATAACCTTCGTAGAGCGGCTGGCCGAAGCGGCGTTCCCACCCGTCGCGGACGGCGGCGGGAAGGGGTTCGCCGCCGCTGATGGCAGCGAACATCTGCTTGAAATCCTCGGGAGTGGCGCTTCCCATCCGGAGAATGGCGGCGTACATGCTGGGGACGCCAAACATGACCGCGACGGGATGCTTGCGCACGGCCTGGAGGGCCGCCATGGGGGAGAATCGACTCATGTAGACGATGGGGGCGCCGAGTTGGATGGGGGCGAGCATCATGGCGGTCATGCCGAAGGCGTGAAACAGGGGCACGACGCCGATGAAGGTGTACTTGCTCTGGAGATTGGCGTGGATGATGCAGGCATCGACGTCGCTCTGGAGATTGCCGTAGGTGAGCATGACGCCTTTGGGCAGGCCGCTGGTGCCGCTGGTGTACATGAGGACCGCCAGGTCATCGGTGCCCGGGGTGGGGAACCTGGGGGCGATGGCGGGTGGCGTTTTGGGCAGTTGCGTAAGATCGATTACCTTGAGGGCGGCATCTTTGAGTCGGGGGGCCAGTTGGGGAACGGTGACGACGGTATCGATGCCGCTGTCCTGGATGACGTGGGCGATTTCCCGCTCGCCCAGGAGATAGTTCAGGGGGACGACGCTCTTGCCAGCGAGTAAGGTTCCGTAGAAACTGGCAACGAAGCCCGCGCTGGGCGGCAGGAGCAGCCCAACGTGAGGGCGAGTGGTTTGGCTGGCCAGGTACATGCCCAGGCCGGCGCTCATGGCGGCCAGTTGCTGGTAGCCGTATTGCCCCGAATCATCGGCGACGGCGATATCCTGCGGATGCTCGCGGGCGTGGGTAAAGAGCGACTCGAAGAGCATGATCGTTTCCTGAATAGGACCTGAAGCTGGAATTTTAACCAATAAAGGGCACGGATGCGAACCTTGATAACCAGAAGTGAGAGGGGAGGACGGATCCTGTTTGAGCGGGGACAGTGGATGAGGCTGCTGGCGGGATTGATGCTCGGCGCGGTGACGGCGGTGGCGGGCGGGTGTCATTCGGCGGCGAACGCGGAATTGGACAAGGGATACGCCGCGCTGGAGCAGAATCAATACAACGAAGCGATGGCGGCTGCGGATCGGTATCTGCAGCAGAATCCCACGGGCAATGGGACGGCCAACGCCATGTACCTGCGTGGCCGGGCGATTGAGCAGCGGGTTAAGCGCACCGATGCCGAAGCCTCGGCCAATCTGCAGGATGCCAAGGCCCACTATCTGAAGGCTCTGCAACTGTCGCCAGGCCGGACGCTGGAAGCCTTCATCAATACCAGCCTGGGGAATGTCTGCTACTGGTTGAATGACTACGCCAGTGCGGCAAACTACTGGCGGGCGGCGTACAACGGTCTGGAGAACAACACTCTGCAGAGCTGGGTCCTGTACCGGATCGGGCTTTGCCAGCAGCGGCTGGGGCAGTGGGGGGAGGCGGATCGGACGTTCGCGGCGGTTCAACAGGGTTTCGGGGGCACCGAGGCGGCGGCGCGGGCGCGGACTCACCAGGGGTATCGGGCGTTCTATGTGCAGGTGGCGGCGTTTCAGAGTGCGACGTCGGCGGAACGGTTGATGGGCAGCCTGCGGGCGCAAGGGTTGCCGACATTCCGTCAGGAACGACCGGAGAGGAAGCTGCAGGTCGTGCTGGTTGGGCCGATGAAGACCTATGCCGATGCGACAGCGGCGAAGGATCGGCTCCGGGGTCAGTATCGGGATGCGATGGTGATGCCCTGAGGCAGCCGTCGCGCCGGCGGGGGGCAAGAGGAATCGAGCCGCGGACGAACGCATAGAAAAGGCTTGGACGCATGTGTCCAGGCCTCGCTGTTTTCGCGTGTGCGGTGATGCCGACGACAAGAGGCGGGAGGCATGCGGGGGCGGGAAAACGAGGTTGGTCGGGGCGAGCGTCCGGTCAGCAGATAACCGGATCTTTTGATGAGGTTCCCCATCTTTACATGCGGCATGACGGATGTGTATGCCAGCTCACCGAAAACGTTTGCACGGCCCTTCCATGCGGTCGAGTCCGCAACAAATGAGTGCAAGCATTCATTGATTTACATATTTATATGAATTAGGTATCAGCCAGCGTGTGGCGTTCCGCGGGCGCCGGGCAAAGACACAGGGGGTGGGCCGAATCGTGAGGGCTGACATCTTGAAGCAGGCAGGTGCACATCGGGTCGAGAATCTGGAACAGCGGTTACTTCTGGCGTGGGGGGATTTTCCACAGTTGATTGATCAGGATCTGGCGGCCACCAGCTTCCCGCAAATCAACGGCGCGGGACAGGCGGTGGTCGCGCTGGACACTGGTGTCAATTTCTGGCATCCGGCGCTGGCCGGGCGGATCTGGACCAACCCCGGCGAAATCCCCGGCAATGGGATCGATGACGATCGCAGCGGAAAGATCGATGACGTCAACGGATGGGACTTCATCAACAACGACAACAATCCGGCCGATGACCAGGGGCACGGCACCATGGTGGCGGGGATCATGGTCGCCAATCATTTCATTAACACGGGCAACCGCCATGGCTATGCGGGCGATGGGCGGGAGTACCAGGGCATCGCCCCGGGAGCGGAGATCATTCCCCTGCGGGTGGTCAACAGCACCAACTACCTGGACGTGCGTCGCGTCGAGGCGGCGCTGCAGTGGGTGATCGCTAACTACCAGCGGTACGACATCACGGCGATCAACATGTCGATCGGCATGAGCCCCAGCGACTACGCCATCATCGACGACGAGATGAAGACGCTGTGGGAATCCGGCGTGTTCATCGCGGCCGCCAGCGGGAACACCGGGAATACGGATGGCTACATGTCGTATCCGGCGGCGTCGCCATACGCGATGTCGGTCGGGGCGCTGAACGTGAACAACACGGTGAATTCCATCACCAGTCGCGGGGTGGGCTTGGATATCCTGGCCCCGGGCAACGCGGTGCCCTATTTGAACATGGGAACGGATTACGAGCTCGGGGGCGCGGGCACGAGCTACGCTACGCCATTCATCACGGCGGCGGCGACGCTGATCAAGCAGGTCAATCCGAATTTTTCCTGCGATCAGATCAAGCAAATCCTCAAGGACAGCGGCGCGAACGTATACGATTCGGCGACAGGGCTGACCTTCAAGCGGCTGGACGTGGACAACGCCATTCGGCTGGCGTTCTCGCGGTCCGGGCAGACCCCGCCGACCGCGCCCACTTCGACCACGGGCCAGACGCCGTTCGCAACGACGCCGATCCCGATTCCGGGATACATCCAAGCGGAGAACTTCGACAATGGCGGCGAAGGCGTCGCGTATCACGATTTGACCTCAGGGAACGACGGCACTGCCTACCGCAATACCGGCGTGGACCTTCAGCCGACCAACGATGCCGGCGGCGGATACCACGTCAGTCATACCAAGGCCGGAGAGTGGATCGAGTACACGATCCAGGTTGGGGCGACCGCCACCTATGACATTGCGGCCCGGGTCGCCTCCTATAGCACCGGCGGCAACTTCCATATCGAAGTGGATGGCGCGAACAAGACTGGAACCATGATCGTGCCGAGCACCGGCTCCTGGCAGAATTGGACGACGGTCAGAAAGACCGGCGTGAACCTGTCGGCGGGAACGCATGTCCTGCGGCTGTCTATGGATACGGCGCCCAATGGATATGTGGGCAATTTCAATTGGCTGCAGATCACACGCAGTGCGGTCACGGCGCAGCGTCTAGCTCAGGATCTGACCCAGGCGGAGAACTATGATGGGTCCAGTGGCGTGGTGAAAGGATCGACCAACCTGAGTTACGTCGATGCAGGTGACTGGGTGCTGTATCGCGGGGTGGACTTCAGCGGCGGCGTGGATTCGTTCACGGCCCGGATCGCCTTGGCCGATGCGTTTGCCGGCCGCCAGATCCAGTTGCGTGTGGATAGCCTGGATGGGCCGATCATCGGGTCGCTCACGACCCGGGGCACGGGAGGATGGGGTATTTACCAGGAGCAGACGGCTGCCATTGCCGGGATCGCGGGCGTGCACGACCTGTACCTGACCTTCGTTGGCGGGGATGGTGTGGGCAATATTGACTGGTTCCGGTTTGCCTAAGTTAGCTGTTTTACCAGGGCTATGTCGCGAACGGGGCAAACAATATGTTTGCCCCGTTTCTTTCGGTAGGATCGGGAAAATCAGGCGTTAAAGATACGCCGGATACGCGTTGGATAACTGTTTTCCAGCACGGGGTTTTGCCGATAGTGCCTGAGTGCGCAGGATGCGCGTATGGGCCTCGAGGTCGGGAAATGATCAAGGATGATCGATGAGCGTCTATCACCGCATAATTGGTCGGGAATTACCCTGTAATCTATTGAACTTGCTGCAGATTCCGGTGGCGGCCCTGCAGACCAGCGAGCATCAATCCCTGATGCAGTTGGCGCAGTTGGGCCAGTTGGACAGCGAAGGGCTGTGTCGGCTGGGACAGTCGCACCTGGCTCGGGGCGAGCTCGGGCTGGCATGCAAGCGGTTCGGCGCGGTGCTGGCCCAGCGGCCGGAATACATTGAAGCCCGCTTGGCGTTGGCCAGCGCGTGCGATTTGCTGGCCCAGCACGACCAGGCGGCGGCCCACGTGGATGCCGTCCTGGCCATGATGGATGGCCAAGCCCCTTTGTCCTCCCCCCGCTGGTCGCGGTATGTCCTGCTGTGTGCTGTCGGACTCTGTCTGGAACGCAGCGGACAGTGGGAACAGGCCAAGAGCCGCTATGCCATGGCTGTGCAGCAAAAGCCGGCCGATCTGTTTGCCTTGCACCGGCTGACGGCGATTCATCTGGCCCACCAGGAGCTGCACGAAGCCTGCGCATGTCTGCGCGAAATCCTGATGATTCAGCCGCAGGACCAAGCCTCCCGCGTGTGCCTGGCGCACCTGCTGCAGCAGAAGCGAAACCATGCCGAGGCGGTTTGGGAATACGAGCAGTCGGTTTGCCTGGAGCCAGACAGTTGGGAACTTCCGCTGGAAGCGGTCACCAAGCTGCAATCGTCCGAAAACAGCGATGAGGCGATTGGGTTGCTCGAAGAACTGGTGGGATCGCAGCCGCACTTCCCGGATCTGCGGATGCGGCTGGGGAACATGTATTCGCGGCGGGGCTACGACGAGCTGGCGCGGGCACAGTACAACAAGGCCCTGTCGCTGCACCCGGAATACCTGGATTGCCACATCGCCATGGCGCGGCACGAGTTGCGGATGGGCCGAACCGAAGAGGGAATGGACCACTTCCGGCAGGCGATCGCGATCAATGACCAGAGCGTCGAGGCGTATGTCGGGCTGGCGGTGGCGCTGGATCGGGCGGGCCTGACGCAGCGCAGCCAGGAGACTCTGGCCAGCGCCGCTCGCATCTGCAGCAACAGCGCGGTGCTGATGGTGCAATTGGCAACCATCGAAGCCGATGATCCAACGGCCGAGGGCGCCATGGCGGCGGGGTCCGAGCTGCGCATGCAGTGGATTCTCGATCAGATCGCCCGCGACGAAATGACGATCGCCATGCACCCATCATGGACGGACGTGCGGGTGCGGCAGGCCATGCTGATGCGGCTGGCGGGGCGATACGAGAAAGCAAAGCGACATCTGCGACGGCTGGTGCGCGACGAGCCCGGGTGTGCCGAGGCGTGGCTGCAACTGGGTTTGGTGTATGTCGATCAATCGGAGCCCCAAAAAGCGATCCAAGCTCTGAAAAAGGCGCTGCGGCTCAACCAGGAACGGGCGGAGCTCAACTACCGCATCGCGTTGATCTACTGCGGCGAACTGGAGTTCGACCTGGCGATGGAAAACATCGAGGAATGCGACCCGGCTTCGGTCGAGGTGCAGCGGCACGTGTGGACGGTGCTCGAAGCGATGCAGCTCATTGGCCCGCAACGGGTCATCGACAACCCCCGCCGCGCCGACATCGGGGCACCGGATCTGATGGAGGAATGATCGCGAAATGATGGGAGGGAGGAGTGTTGTAGAGTGCTCAACACTATCTGCGTGACGGGTGAGTGAGGAGAAAAAGAAAGCCCACGGCTAAAACCGTGGGCTTTCTGCTTGTTTCGCTGGAGGGTCTATTTACTTGCCGGAGAGGTTCTCGGCGGGCGTAGGGGCAGCGTAACGCGACATCAGCTCGGGCTTGACGGCAATGTAGTAGAGTTCGCCTTCGCTGAGCTGATGGCCGGCCAAGCCCTCGGCTTGATCGCCAATGCCCATATAGATATCGCAACGCCCGGAGGCGCGAATGGCGCCGCCGGAGTCCTGGTCCATCATGAACCCGCGGAAGGTCCATTTCACCTCAGGATTGTCCGTGCGCGGCACCGGAGCGATCAGGAACGCCGGCATCGAACGCGGATAGATGTTGGGCAGCTCGTTCTTGTCGGTGGCAATGCTGGCAAAGGAAGTGACCGGAACGTTCAGCGAGCCATAGGGGCCGCCGTGCGTTTCGGTGAAGAACACAAACCGCTTGTTAAGCCACAGGTACTTGTCCATGTCCTGCGGGTGCGAGGCGAAATAGCTGGTGAGGGTCTTGAAGCTGAGCGACTCGGCGTTGATGACGCCGTCCTGAACCATCTGCCGGCCTGGGCTGGTGTAGGTGTAACCATTGTTGCCGGCATATCCGACCTCGAGGGTTCGGCCGTCGGTCAGACGCAGGCGGGCGGAGCCTTGGACGGTGATGACGTACGCTTCCCAGCGGGTCTTGAGGTAGACCAGTTCAAGCCCGGCCAGCTTGTTCTGGCCCTCGATTTCGGCGCGGGTCCAGTAGGCGCCGGAGGAAAGGCTGCCGTCGGGGTTTTTGCGGCCGATGGCGCTTCCCGTGAGCGGGTCGGAAACCAGGTCCGCCGGGCGGCGGTAGAGCGGCCACTGGAATTGGCCGGTGCGGGTCAGGCTGGCTTCGTAGATCGGGGTGAAGTAGCCGGTGAACAGAACGGTGTCGGTGAAGCCGGGTCCATCGGGCTTGGGAGCGCCGTAGGACTTGTAGACTTCGAAGTTGGCGCGGATCTGTTCGTTGATGTAGGGGCCGGCGCCCGTGCCTTTGGTGCTGGCGTTGGCGATCAGCTCGCGAAAAGCGCGAAGGCTGGCCTGGGCACGCTCGTGGGTGATGTCGAGGTAGGGGAAGTACTGCCGGCTGCTGCCATGGGCCATATACCGCAGGCTGTTGTCAATCGACGGGCCGAGCACGTTGAGATTCCAGGTGGCCTGCGAGAAATCGGGGTACTGCTCGAGGGGAATCTTGCGCAAGGCAAGCTGTCCGGGGGCGAGCTGCTGATTGAAGTTGATGGCCGGTGGCTTGTTCTTCTTGCAACCCGTGAGGGCGACTGAAAGCAGAACAACCGACAGGACACTTGCGCGCGCAAGCGATGGCAATGAACATACGGGCATGGTTTTCCTCCACGAAAGCCCGGAATGATGATACAAGAGAGCATGCCGCAGGTAAAAGGCATGCGGCGGATTGTCGGCGTATCGCGACAGTCCGGAGGCGAATTCCAAGCCGGACTGCAGCGCAGCGTAAGTCCGGATCTTCTTCCCAAAAATGGAATATCCGGACCTGCGCTACGCTCGGGTCCGGCTTGAGCAAGCCAGCTAACGCTCTTCTGCTAGGGCATCGAAGATCGTGACGACGTTTTTGAACCCGCCGTGGCCGTAATTCTCGCCGTACCACTTGGTGATACGCTGGAGTCGCTGCTGTTCCAGGGGGAGCGTGGTGTTGTAAAAAGCGAGCCAGCGAGGGACCAGGGCGCGGACGTTGTTGCGGACGCCGACCCGCAGCGGCCAGTTGTATCGGCAGGGATTCATCGCCTCATTGAGGTGCTCGGTGATGAAGGGGCGGAGAAAATCGCGGCTGGCGTTCTCGTTGAACTGCCAGCGGTTGTCACGGAGGACCAGAATCGGTTCGTAACGTACGCCACCGAGCGTAATGGGATGGGTCAGGTTGATGTAGAACTTCAAGCCGGCGTAATTGGCCGCCAGATCGGCATTGGAGAAGACATTGTCGATCGCGGTGCCATAAATGCCATTCTCCTGGGAAATGCCCAGCTCGACCGCTTTGCGATAGGCCGCCGCTTCATCCCGGCCGCGGGCCAGCTCACGCCGGTAGACTTCGTAGTACTCGTAGCCTTGCTCGAAGAAGTGCCCCAGCTTGTCGGTGCCCAGATAGATGCCGTAGAGATTGATGGTGGGCGAAAGCATCACCATGATGAGCGGCCGGGCGAGAGTGCCATAGATGGTCTGGTCAGGCGAGGGATCGAATCTCGCCGGTTGGCGGCTGAACTGGCCATAACGGGCCCATCGTTCCATCTCGCACTGGGAATAGCCGCCCCGGACCGTGGCATCGAAAACCGCCAGCGCGATGCTCTCCTCGGTGAGGCATGCAGCGGCCTTCCGGGCTTCGTCCTGGCGCATAAACTTGAACGGGGCCTTGGCGGCTTTGCGCAGATGCTCCTGGTAATGCTCGTGGGTCCTATCGATGGCGCTCTGAACGGCCTGGTTGAGCTCATTCTGGAGGGCAGGGCCCAAGTCAATCAGCGGCTGGGGTGGGGGTGTGAACTGATCCGTCTCCAAAGCCCAGACCATCTGGCTCAGCCATAGAAACCAGATGCACACAAGCCCAATGAGTGCGTGCGATGTGCGCATTGCCTGTACCTTCCCCATGTGGCCCTATACCCATCCGGCTGGATCGCCGGGAGGGCAAGCCTCCTGGCGAGCCGCGACTGCCCGGACGACCCGGATCCTTCCGCAGTTATGAAACGACTTTTCAGTGTCAATATGATGTCAGGCGGGCTATCGCACTGCAAGCCGAATGCATCACGAGATGGCCGAGTGGGCGCGGACCTGCTTCTCGGCGTGGTAGCTGCTGCGGACCATGGGGCCGGCTTCGACGTGGCGCAGGCCCTTGTCTTCCCCAACACGCTTCCAGGCGGCAAATTCGTCCGGGTGGACCCATCGCATGACCGGAAGGTGCTCAGGCGTGGGCTGAAGGTATTGGCCCAGGGTCAGAATGTCGCACGAGATGGCAACCAGATCGTCCATCACGGCCGGGATCTCGTCCTGCTCCTCGCCAATGCCCAGCATCATGCCGGTTTTGCTGACAAACCCCTGCTGCTTGGCAATCTGGAGAACTTTTAACGAGCGCTGATACTTGGCCTGGGGCCGGACCGTCTTGTACAGCCGCGGTACGGTTTCGATGTTGTGAGCCAGGATTTCGGGCTTGGCGTCGAGAACCAACTGCAGAGCAGCTGTATCGCCACAGAAATCCGGAATCAGCACTTCGACGCTCGTGCCGGGCGATTGGAGATGGATCTGGCGAATGGTCTCGGCCCAAATGGAGGCACCCCCATCGGGCAATTCGTCGCGGTTGACGCTGGTGATGACCACATGGTGCAGGTTCATGATCCGCACGGCGTCGCCCACGCGACGAGGTTCGTCGGTATCGAGAATGGGAGGCCGGCCCGTCGCAATGTGACAAAAACCACAGGAGCGGGTGCAAACGTTCCCCAGGATCATGAGCGTGGCGGTACCCGCTGCCCAGCATTCGCCCATGTTGGGACATTTGGCGCTTTGGCAGACGGTGTGTAACCGATGGCTGTTTACCAAGTTATGAAGCTTGGAGTACTCCGCCCCGGCGGGCATTTTCATCTTCAGCCACGCGGGTTTTCGGCCTGGCGCGGGCTGCGCGGATGCAGAAGCATTGGGCAAAACAAGGTGGTTCAATGAAACGGCCATATGGATCAATCAATCATAGAACCGATTCGGGCCCCGAGCAAACCCACCTCCCGGCGGAGGTTAGACACGGATACCACAACGGATTCTGGTCCCGCAAGGCGAGCCCCCGGCAGGGCGGGGCTCCTGCCGAGCCAACACCCAAGCGGACCCAGCCTTAAGTCTTGTTGTAAAAACTGCTTCGGATCTGTACCCCCCTTGCGATTGCCTGTACCCTATGATTCATCTATGGCTCTTCGTGTCCTTTGCATCGGTGATATCGTTGGACGGCCGGGTCGGCAAGTGGTGCATCAGAAACTGCCGGGGGTTGTGCGGGAACGCCAGGTGGATCTGGTAGTGGCCAATGCCGAGAACATTGCCGGCGGCAGCGGCATTACCACCAATCTCTTCAATAAGATCCGCGCCTATGGGGTGGATGTGGTGACGCTGGGGGACCATATTTATCGACGAGCCGACATCATCCCCACCTTGCAGAACAGTGAACGCGTGGTGCGGCCGGCGAACCTGTCGAGTGCGGCGGCGGGACGCCCCTATACCGTGGTGACTACCAACTCAGGGATCTCGGTTGCGGTTTTCAGCCTCCTGGGCCGCATCTACATGAATATGCCCAGCAATGATCCCTTTGCGGCGGCGGAGTGGGTGTTGAACCAACTGCCCGCCAGCGTCAAATGCTGCGTCTGCGATATGCACGCGGAGGCCTCCAGCGAGAAGATCGCCATGGGCCATTGGCTGGACGGACGCTGTTCGTTCATCTTCGGCACGCACACGCATGTGCCCACGGCCGACGCCAAGATCCTGCCGGGCGGCAGCGCCTTCATCAGCGATGTCGGGATGTGCGGGCCTTACGACTCGGTGCTGGGCCGTCGAAAGGATCGAGTCCTCAAGCACATGACGACCAACATGCCCGCGCCGTTCGAGGTTGCCACCGGCGACATGCGGATGTGCGGGGCCTTGGCGGAAATCGACGAAAAAACGGGGCGGGCCTTGTCGATTGAGCGCATCGAGGTGCTGGGCGGCAATGCCGACCAGGCGTACGACGCGGATGATGCCCGAAACTCGCCCGCCGGCGAGTAAGACATACCCTGCCCCTGGCCTGTTCGGAGAACCCTCGCGAATGGGGGCGCCTTCAGTGGTAGAGCCGGACGATTCCCGGTAGACTTCGAATTATGAAGACACAGAGAATCACCGTGAACAAGACACCGGATCAGCCGGCGGGGCAGGAAATTGATGTCGTCGTGCCGGATGTGATGATGGAGGAACGCTTGCTCAGCTTCGCGCTGACGATGTTCCTTCGCGATCTGAAGCGTGAGAACCGGATCGATCTTGATCTCCCCAAGCGGATGGACGTGGTCTACCAGACCGAAGGCCGTTTTATCGTCCGGGCGCTGGGCGAGAATGCCAGCTACTACGAGCCCCCGCGGCCGCTCGCCTTGGTGGGCCTGCGCTGGACGAATGGTCGTTTTGACCTGATCCATGCGCCGCTGGTCCTGACCAAGCAGGCAGCTCAACCGCAGACAGCTCAACCGCAAGCGGATCAACCCCAAGCGGATCAAGCGCAGCAGGCGGCCCCGGCGGAACAGAATCCGACCGACAAGCCTCAGTAAACACTTGCGGCTGAATCGGGGATGTACACGGCAGGTTTGAGATTTCCATCTGCCGTGCGACGGTGGCTTCGTCAAACCCGGGGATGTATCTCGGATGAATTCAAGCGGGCATACGCCGCCCAACTTTGCTGGGCGGCGTATGCCCGCAGTTCGCTTGCGCCGATCCTTTCTTCCTGTGCCAACGCGAGCGAGGCTCTGTTGAGAGGGCGAGCTTCGCGCCGAGCCGAATGTCGCCGAGTGATCCTCCTTCGCCCTTCTGCCCGCCCGCTACAAGATTTCCCCACCCACTTCTTCCGCCTCGGTAGCGAATTTGCTCCCACTACTCCAGTCGATCGGGTGTCGTACCGGCAACCGGGAGGTATCCATGACGATGCGAGATGCCCCGGGGGGGCCTGTGGAGCCGACAGATCGCGGCGCTAATGCTGCCGGTTGTGTCTGGTGGTGGTGGGTGATCGCCCTCATCGTGGTGATCCTCATCCTGTGGTGGATTTTCGCACGAACCCGCCCGGCCTACCGCACGCCATCACGCACGACACCCGTCCCTGCCATGCTGCTGCCGCCAGAACCGGTGGTACACACCGAATGGATGCTCTCAACGGCGCTGGCAGGCGCAATAATGAATGTCTCACCCCCTCCTATCGCGACGAAACGCGTGTAGCGGCAGTCCGCTGGGCCGGACGCCGGGAACCTTCCTTTCACGCCACATTCATCGCTATATCCAATTCATACGCCGATTGCTCGCATGGTTGAAACCGAAGGCGGAAGTGGAATGATAGATGGCCTGCGGGGGAAGTCTTGAAAGGACACGTGCTATGGCTTCTCGTGTACGGCAGTTCGCCAGTGACAATTATGCAGGAATCTGTCCGGAGGCTTGGGAGGCGATGGCCCAAGCCAATCGGGGGCATGTGATTTCCTACGGCGATGACGAGTGGACCGCCAAAGCCTCGGACATGATCCGCGAGGTGTTCGAAACCAAGTGCGAAGTCTTCTTCGTCTTCAATGGTACATCCGCCAACTCGCTGGCGCTGTCGCATCTCTGTCAGAGTTATCACAGTGTGCTCTGTTCGGAAGTGGGGCATATCGAGACCGACGAGTGCGGCGCGCCGGAATTCTTCTCCAATGGCACGAAGATCCTGTTGCTGCCGGCCCAGAATGGGAAAGTGGAACCAGCCGCCATCGAGCAGGCGGTGAATCGTCGAACCGACATCCATTACCCCAAGCCTCGTGTGATGAGCATTGCTCAATCGACGGAACTGGGAACGGTCTATTCCGTTTCGGAACTCCAGGCGATCGCCGAGATGACCCGCCGCCTCGGGTTGCACCTGCATATGGATGGGGCACGGCTGGCCAATGCGGTCGCCTCGCTGGGGGCCAAACCCCGCCAGATCACCTGGGAGACCGGGGTCGATGTGCTGTCGTTCGGGGCGACCAAAAACGGCGGACCCGTCGGCGAGGCCGTGGTCTTCTTCAATCTCAAGCTTGCCGAGGAGTTTGAATACCGCTGCAAACAGGCGGGCCAACTGGCTTCCAAGATGCGGTTCCTCTCGGCGCCGTGGGTGGGAATGCTCAGCGAAGGCGCCTGGCTGAAGCACGCCCGGCACTCCAACAGCATGGCGGCCCTCCTGGAAAAGGCCATCCGCGATCTACCCGGGGTCAAGCTGCTCTTCCCGCGACAGGCCAACGCCGTCTTCGTGCAATTGCCCGAGCCGGTCATCCAGCAGATGCATGAGAAGGGCTGGCGATTCTACACCTTCATCGGCAAGGGTGGCTGCCGGCTGATGTGCTCCTGGGACACGACCGAGGAGGACGTGAAGGACTTTGCCAAGGATCTGGCGGCCGTGTTGCGCAGGTGAGTGTAAGAAAACACCACGCGGAAAATGAAAGCCGTCGATGGGCACCGATAGACACCGATGCAATTGAATCGATGGATGCGCCCATGCATTCTGGTAAGGCCCCGGGCAGCGGGGCGGTCATCTATTGTCCGATTGCTGCCCGGATCCAATAACCGCTATAGCCCGTGCCACGGATATGCAGGAGAAGGGTAATAAACATATAGGAATGCGCACCCTTGCGCGTCCTAACCGGTGATTCCTGTCGGTGTGCGGGCGAGTCGCCCGTCTTGCGTTGGTGATCTATCACATTCAAGGGATGGTATGAGCCACTTGAAAACCTGGATTGGTGTCGTCATTGCGCTGGTTCTTGCCGGATGTGCGGCGACGAGGCCGGGCGACTTGCGATGTGAATATGCCCGCAATCCGCTGGGCATCGATGAAACGCAGCCGAGGCTGAGCTGGGTGGTGCAGTCCGCGCAACGCGGCGAGCAACAGACGGCGTACCAGATCCTGGTGGCCAGCAGCGAGAAAAAACTTCGCAGCGGCGAAGCGGATCTGTGGGACACCGGCAAGATCGCCTCGGGCCAATCAATCCAGGTGCCGTACGCAGGGAAGGCGCTGGCGACGGGCCAGCGATGCTACTGGCGGGTGCGGATATGGGATCGGCAAGGCAAAACTTCGACCTGGAGCGATTCGGCCTGGTGGGAAATGGGCCTGCTGAATATCGCCGACTGGAATGCCCAGTGGATCGACGATGCCGAGGGTACGCCGGCCAAGGAGAACGAGTACTACGGTGACGATCCGGCTCCCCTGTTCCGCAAGGAATTCTCTGTGCGCAAGCCCATCACGCGGGCCCGGCTGTACATCAGCGGGCTGGGCTACTACGAAGCCAGGCTCAATGGCCAGCGCGTTGGCGATCACCTGTTGGATCCCGGCTGGACGACGTACGGCAAACGCGTGCTCTATAGCACTTATGATGTAACCAAACAGCTTCGGACCGGCCGCAACTGCCTGGGCGTGATGCTCGGCAATGGCTGGTACAACCCGCTGCCGATGCGCATGTGGGGCAGGCTGAACTTGCGGGAGTCTCTGGCGGTGGGCCGGCCCCGGTTCATTGCGCAACTGAGTATCGAGTACGCCGATGGCACGCGGCGGACCGTCGGGAGCGATGAAAGCTGGAAAACCGGCGAAGGGCCCATCATTCGCAACAGCATCTACCTTGGCGAAATGTACGACGCCCGCGAAGAGCAGGAGGGATGGGATCGGCCGGGGTTCGACGCCAGCCACTGGCGCGATGTGGCGATCGCGCCGGAGCCGGTGGGAAAACTCGCCGCCCAAATGCAGCCGCCGATCCGCGTGACGGCTACCCTCAAACCTGTAAAGGTCACCGAGCCCAGGCCGGGTGTGTTTATCTTCGATCTGGGCCAGAATTTCGCGGGGTGGGTGAGACTGCGGGTCCGCGGGGAAGCCGGGCGAGCGATCACATTGCGGTATGGCGAGCTGCTCTATCCCGATGGCACACTCAACGTGATGACCAGCACCTGTGGGCAGATCAAGTCGCCGAATGTGAAACGCGATGCGGTGGCGGCGGAGTTGGCGTGGAGCCAAACGCCCTGGTTCGGGAACGGTGCGCCGCAGTTGGCCTGCCAGTGCGACACGTACATTCTGAAAGGCGGCTCCCGCGAAGAGTACACGCCGCGGTTTACCTTCCATGGGTTCCGCTATGTCGAGGTCTGCGGGTATCCGGGCCGGCCGACGCCGGATGCCATCGAAGGCCTGCGCCTCAGCGCCGATGTGGAGCCGGTCGGAAGCTTCGAGTGCTCCAATGAGATGCTCAATCGCGTGCAGCGGGCGGCGCAATGGACCTTCCTGAGCAACCTCTTCAGCGTCCAGTCGGATTGCCCGCATCGCGAGAAATTCGGCTACGGCGGGGATATCGTCCCGACCAGCGAGTCCTTTCTGATGAACTTCGACATGGCGGGTTTCTATGCCAAGGTGGTTCAGGACTTTGCCGATGCCGCCAGGGCCAATGGCGGGATCACCGAAACTGCGCCCTACGTAGGAATCGCCGATCAGGGCCTGGGCGGCGATTCCGGCCCCATCGGATGGCAGGTGGCCTTCCCATTCGTGCAGCAGAAGCTCTATCAATACTGCGGCGATCGGCGTCTCATCGAACAGCAATACGAAGCGACACGTCGGCTGCTCAGTCTCATTC
>JBLNDH010000256.1:0-22275 GCA_050261455.1 Bacillota bacterium | reverse complement strand
CTACGTGGCCGACTCGTGCAACCATCGCATCGCAGTCTTCAAGCTCGATGGCACGTTTGTGCGGAACATGGGCCAGGTGGGATCGGGGCTGGGCGAATTTCGATTCCCCTATGGGATGGATCAGGACTCGCAGGGACATTTGATCGTCGCAGAGTTTGGGAACAACCGGGTGCAGTTGGTGGACAAGCAGACGGGAAAGGGGATTCGCACCTGGGGCATCGCCGGGCGCGAGCCCGGACAGTTGGCGTATCCGTGGGCCATCGCGGTAGACAAAAAGGACCGCGTGGCCGTGGTCGATTCAGGAAATAATCGTGTGCAAGTGTTCTCTTTCTAGTGCTGAGTGCTGAGTGCCGAGTACTGAGTAAAGGCTCGAATTACTCAGCACTGAGCTGATACTATGGCAACTGCAATGGCCATGACAATTTCGCTGCCGCTGGCGTGGCTGATCGACCTGGAATACATGACGGGTTGGAAGGCCTCGCTCATTTTTCTGGCGCTGGCGGCGCCCGTTGTCTGGCTCGGGGTGCGCTCGATGGCGGGGCTCGGGCCCGTGCGCAAATGGGTGGCGATCGGGTTGCGGCTGGGGGTCCTGCTGATGCTGGTCCTCATCGTGGGCGGGGCACGCTGGAAGCGGGAGCACAAGGCGCTGGAGGTCATGGTTCTCCGCGACATCAGCGATTCGACCAGTCTGTTCCGCCAGTATCCGGGGAGAAGCCTGCAGGAATCGGTCGACGATTACCTGACAAATGCATCCAAGGATAAGTACAAGCCCAGCAAGGATGATCGGATCGGGGTGATCAGCTTCGGCACGCAGGCATTGGTAGATGCAATGCCCAGCACGTCGCTGATGCTCGATGCGCGGGCCATCCGCGAAGGCGGCGGGGCGACGGACATTGCATCGGCGATCCAACTGGCCCTGGCGACGTTTCAGCGCGACGCGATACGGCGGATCATGCTGATCAGCGATGGCAACCCAACGACCGGGGATCTGGACACGGCGCTGGCGGCGGCAGTCTCGCAGCACGTCCCGATCGACGTGATGAAGCTGAACTACAACGTGCAGAACGAGGTGCTGGTGGAGCGGGTGTCGGCCCCGTCGCTGCGCCGGGAAAACGATGCGTTTGATGTGTCGGTGAGCCTGCTCTCGACCAACCCGGTGCCGGTCCAGGGCAAGCTGACGCTGCTGGAGGAAGGCCAGCCGATCGAAAAACGCGATATCACCATTGAGGCGGCGACTACCGGTGCCGATGGCAAGCTCGAGCCGCGGAAACACGTGGAACGCATGAAGGTGCCGCCGCTGAAGACGCGGGCGGTTCGGCGGTTCACGGCGGTGTTCGAGCCGGAGACGGTCAATACACGGCTGGCCCAGGGCGGCGCGGGTGGCACGATCGAATCCAAGGCCGGCGATACGCTGCTGCAAAACAACAGCGGCAGCGCTTTCACCGTGGTGCGCGGGCAGGGGCGGGTGCTCTATGTCGATGCCTCGGACAAGGGTGGCGGCAAAACGCTGGCCGATGCCCTGACGCTCGAGGGGATCAATGTCGAGCACGTGAACATCGACCAGGTGCCGGAGGATTTGATCGGGCTGCAGAACTACGACGTGGTCATTTTGAACAATGTGCCGCGGGGACGCTCGCCCAACGGAGCCGATGGACTGACGGAGAAGCACGACGCGGCCATTGCGTCGTACGTACACGATTTCGGCGGCGGGCTAATCATGATCGGCGGCCCCGATTCATTCGGCGCCGGCGGCTGGCAGGGCTCGAAGATCGAAGAAGTGATGCCGGTCAATTTCGACATTCCCGCGCAACGCCAGATGCCCAAGGGGGCGCTGGTGATCATCATCCACAGCTGCGAGATGAAGGATGGCAACTACTGGGGCGAGCAGTGTGCCCTCAAGGCCATCGAAACCCTCTCCAGCCGCGATGAAATCGGGGTGATCAGCTACAACCCCGGCCTGGGCGCGGGCGCACGGGGCATCGGCGGCAGCGTGTGGGATTACGAGCTGAAGGAGAAGGGCGACGGGTCGCGCGTGGTGGCGGCGGTCAAGAAGATGGTGCCGATGGACATGCCCAGCTTCGATGACTGCCTGAATCTCGCGGTCAACGGCACCGCGAAGAACGCGCCGAGCCTGACCAAGTCCACCGCGGCGCAGAAGCACATCATCATCATCAGCGATGGCGACCCCGCGGCGCCGCAGAAGGCGCTGATGGACCAGATCTTTAAACAGAAGATCACGATTTCGACGATCAGCGTCTGGCCGCATGGCAGCGTGGTGCCGCCGACGATGCAGCAGATCGCGCAAGCGACCGGCGGCCGGTATTACGGCCCGATTGAGAGCAACCCCAGCCAGCTGCCGCAGATCTTCATCAAGGAAGCGACGGTGGTGCGGCGGACGCTCCTCCAGGAAAGCCGGGAACCCCCGATCGCCGTCACGCTCATGCCGCACAACAGCGAGATCATGAAGGGCATCCGCGTGCCGCCGCCCATCTTTGGGTTCGTGCTGTCGGCCAAGAAGAACAACCCGATGATCGAGATGCCACTAACGGCATCGATGGACGGCAAGAAATTCGATCCGCTCTTCGCCCACTGGCAGGCGGGCTTGGGCAAAGCCGCGGCGTTTGCCAGCGACGCAGCCAACAACTGGAGCGCCCCCTGGTTGACGGCGGACTATGCCTCGGCCTACAGCAAGTTCTGGGCGCAGATGGTTCGGGCAATGTCGCGCCCGCAGATGTCCAGCGATTTCACCGTGAGCACCGAGCGCACGGGGGACAAGGCGAAGATCACGGTGGAGGCAACCAACAAAGACACCGGCTTCACCAGCTTCCTGAACTTCCGGGCGGTGATGGTGGATCCGGAGAACAAGCGGCACGATGTGAAGCTCTTGCAGACGGGCCCGGGTACCTACGTCGCCGACTTCAATACGCCGCTGCCGGGCAGCTATGTCATGCAGCTGCAGTACAGCGGGCCGAACAACCAGCAGGGCTGGCTGGTCGCGGGAACCGCGGTGGACGGGTCGCCGGAAACGCGGGAACTGAAGAGCAACGACGTGCTGCTGGAGCAGATCGCCAAACAGACGGGCGGGCGCATCCTGTCGCCATTCAACCCGAATGCCGCCGACCTGTTCAACCGCAAAGGCCTGGTGCGGGGCAGCTCGCCACTGCCGGTGTGGGACATCCTGCTGCCGATCCTGATGGGCCTGCTGCTCATGGATGTAGCCTGCCGGCGCATCGCCTGGGATTGGGATTCGACCAAGAAGCTGGCAGCGGCGATGGCGACGCGCGTTCGCCAGTACACGCTGACGCGAAAAGTGGAGACACAACAGACGCTGGATGCGTTGCGGAAAGTGCGCGAAGAGGTGGCGGAAACGCGGTTCAAGCAGGATACGGGCGCAGATGCCGCAGTCCCGCAGCCTGATCGCTCGGCCAAATTCGAAGCCAAGGTGAAAGTGGAAGGCGATATTTCTCAGGTGGTCGGGGGAGCAACAAACAAGCCCATCCCCGCCGCCCCCAAGAAGGCCGACCCCAAGGCCGCCCCCGCCGCCTACACCGGCAGCCTCCTCGAAGCCAAACGGCGGGCCCAGCAGAAGATTCGGGAGAAGGAACAGGGAGAGCAATAGAAGTCTTTATCCACAAATCTTCACAAATCTCTACGAATGAAAGAACGAACCCGAGAATTTCTGCTGAAGGATGAAACCTACGCGGTCGTCGGAGCGGCGATGGAGGTTTACAACACACTCGGCCCCGGGTTCCTTGAGGCGGTTTATCAGGAGGCTCTTGAAGTGGAGTTCACCGAGCGAGGCATTCCGTTCGAGTCACAAAAGCCCATCATGATCTGCTACAAGAACCACCTGCTGCAGAAGCATTACATAGCTGACGTGGTCTGCTATGGCGCTTTGCTCACCGAGCTCAAAGCCATTGAGAATCTGACCCCACGAGAGGAGTCTCAGTTGATCAATTACATGAAAGCGACCGGCCTCCGCGTTGGCCTGCTGCTCAACTTTGGACATCCAAAAAACCTGGATTGGAAACGGATGATACTCTGATACGCCCATAGAGATTTGAGAAGATTTGTGGAGATTTGTGGATAATAACCCAGAAGGATAACCAATATGGCTCAGAATATTCCCGGCGTGGATCCGAACCTTCAGGCACAATGCGATGCCTTCCGGCAGGATTACCGGGCGGTGCAGGGGGAAATCGGCAAGGCGATCGTCGGGCATGAAGCAATCGTGGACGGCGTGCTGACGTGTCTGTTCGTCGGTGGCCATGCGCTCTTGGAAGGCGTGCCCGGGCTGGGCAAGACGGCGCTCATCCGCACGCTGGCGCAGGCGCTGAATTTGAAGTTCAACCGCATTCAGTTCACGCCGGATTTGATGCCGGCCGACGTCATCGGCACCAACGTCATCATGGAGAACGAGCAGGGACATCGGCAGTTCACATTCATGGCCGGGCCGATCTTCGCCCAGATCATCCTCGCGGACGAAATCAACCGTGCGACGCCCAAAACGCAAAGCGCCCTGCTGGAGGCCATGCAGGAGCACCAGGTGACGGCCGGCGGCGCCATCCGCAAGCTGGAAGAGCCCTTCTTCGTCATGGCCACGCAGAACCCGCTGGAACAGGAAGGGACCTACCCGCTGCCGGAAGCCCAGCTCGACCGATTCTTCTTCAAGCTGCTGGTGCAGTACTCCGGCCGGGAAGAGTTGAAGGAAATCCTCGATCGTACGACGACCGGGCTGAAGGTGCAGATCAACCCCGTCCTCGACGCCAGGCGTATCCTGGAGCATCAGGAACTGGTCAAGCGCGTGGTGATCGCGCCGCATGTGCAGGACTACGCCATTCGCTGCGTGCTGGCGACGCATCCGCAAGGCCAGTACGCCATCGACATGGTCAACCAGTTCGTCCGCGTAGGCGCCAGCCCGCGTGCCGCCCAGGCGATCACCCTCGCCGCCAAGGTCCGCGCCCTGCTCGACAGCCGATTCCACGTGAGCTTCAAAGACATCAAGGACGTGATCACGCCCGCCATGCGGCATCGCATCATCCTCAACTTCGAAGGCGAAGCCGAGGGCATCACAACAGACATAGTCCTGGAAAAGCTCATCGCCGAGGTACCAACCGCAATGCAGGATGAGCTGGCGGGGAAGGTCTAAACCACGAAGGGCCACGAAGAAACACGAAGGAATACTAAGGGAACAGGCCATGAGTGAGCTTCTATGCAAAGACGAGGTCTTCGCGATCGTGGGGGCGGCGATGGAGGTTCATTCGGTGCTTGGCCATGGGTTCCTTGAGGCGGTGTATCAGGAAGCGATGGAGATCGAGCTGAACCGGCGTCAGATTCCCTTTGCACCGCAATCATCGATACGGATCGAATATAAAGGACAGCAGCTACAAAAGGCCTATGTTGCGGACCTTGTCTGTTTCGGTCAGATCATTGTTGAGCTGAAGGCCATCGACAAGCTCACCGAGCGGGAGGAGGCCCAATTGCTCAATTACCTGCGAGCGACTGGCGTGCGTGTCGGCATCCTGATCAACTTCGGCAGCACAGGAAGACTGGAGTGGAAACGAATGGTCTGGTAACGATTGGCCCTTATTCGTGGCTCTTCGTGGCCCTTCGTGGTTCGAACTGGAGTACGTATGCCAATTTATGAAATCCCCCCCGACGCCCGGCGGTTTGAAATAGTGAAAAGCAAAAGCGGCGAGTATATGGTCGTCAGCGAGACCACCGGTGAGGCAGGCGTGGCCATCCCCGTGCATAGCGAGGAGCAGGCGCACGAGGTCTGCGATCGGCTGAATCGGGGCGAGCACGATGGAAAGATCGATGTGCCGCTGACGATGCCGCAGTAGATATCAGTGGATAGGTATGTCATGGCGAAATATGTGATTCACAAGAACATCGGCAAGGTGCGTGTGGCCGTCACCCTCGGCAACCGTTACACCGTCTGGAACGGCAAGCAAGGCCGCGGCGAATTCGTCATCCCCTGCCGCAACCGCAAACAGGCGGAAGAAATCGCCGCGATCATCAACAACAAACAGCATAATGGCGAAATTGAGGTGGATTGATGCTGAACCACGAAGGGCCCCGAAGAGCCACTAAGAAATGCATTGCCGATGGGCTCTATGGATGCAGATTCCCTCGGGTTGATCCTGCAATGGTTGAGCTGGCGACAGGAAATTCGCCTTTGTGGTCCTTCGTGGCCTTTCGTGGTTAAACCATGTCAATCGCAACCGACAAAAAAGACGCCCTGCTGACCAGCGAGTTCATGGCCCGCCTGGATCAGCTCGATGTGATGTCGCGCAAGCTGCTGGCCGGGAAGATGAAGGGCGAGCGGCGCAGCAAGCGGCGAGGCCAGTCCGTCGAATTCGCCGATTACCGCAACTACGTCGTCGGCGACGATCTCCGCTTCATCGATTGGAACATCTACGCCCGCCTGGATCGCCTCTTCCTGAAACTCTTCCTCGAGGAGGAAGATCTGGCCCTCTACGTGCTCCTCGATGTCACCAAGAGCTGCGACTACGGCGAGCCGCAGAAGGCGTTGTACCTGAAGAAGGTGGCGGCCGCGCTGGGGTACATCGGGCTGGTGAACTACAACCGCGTATCGATCTCCGCCATGGGCAATAGCGTAGTCGCGGAAACCGGCGGCCTCCGCGGCCGGACGCGGGTGGCGCAAATGCTCGATTTCATCTCCAAGCTCGAACCCGCCGGCGCAGGCAACCTGGCCGAGACGTGCCGGCGGTTCGCCCTCTCGCATCGCCAAAAGGGCGTCTGCGTCGTCCTCTCCGATTTCTTCGACAAGGGCGGCTACGAGGCCGGCCTGCGCTACCTCAGCGGCGGCAAGTACGATCTGTTTGCCATCCAGATCCTCTCGCCCCAGGAAATCGACCCGCCCCTCCAAGGCGACCTGAAACTGCGCGATATCGAAGACGGAGACATGGCCGAGGTGTCGATCACCCAGCCGCTGATCAAACAGTACAAGGCGAATCTCAATGCGTATTGCCTGGCAGTCAAGGACTACCTCACCCGTCGCGGCGGCACCTACCTGTTTGCCAGCACGGCGGTGCCGTTTGATACGCTGGTGCTGAATTACCTGAGAGAGCGAGGATTGCTGGGGTGAGCGAATGACCAATGACCAAACCAGAATGACCAATGAAGGCCCAAAGCCCAATCGCCCAAAGGGTTTTGACTTGGAAGACCGCACCGCGCAATTCGGCGTAGCGGTATTGGCATTCGCGAAAACGATACCGATGAACGAGATAACCCGTCCTCTGATCGGACAACTCGTCCGATCCGCGACGAGCGTTGGCGCGAATTACGTCGAAGCCGACGACGCCGATTCCAAGAAGGATTTCCGATTCAAAATTGGCCTGTGCCGCAGGGAAGCCAAGGAGACAAAGCACTGGCTTCGAATGATCTCGGCCGCCGAACCCACGCTACGCGATGCAGCCAGAGAACTCTGGCGAGAGGCCCAGGAGTTGAACCTGATCTTCAGCGCTATTCGCCGCAAAACAACCCAATAAAGGAGCCGGCATTGAGATTTGGTCATTGCTCATTCATTGGTCATTCTGGTTTGGTCATTGGTCATTAAGGTCCTACGGCTATGCCGAACTTCTTGAATCCATGGTTGGCAGCAGCGGCGGCGGCAGTGGTGGTTCCTTCGCTGCTTCTGCTTTATTTCCTCAAGCTCCGCCGCCGCGAAGTGGATGTCTCCTCCACGCTGCTGTGGAAGAAGGCCATCCAGGACCTGCAGGTCAACGCCCCCTTCCAGCGCCTGCGGCGGAATCTGCTGCTGCTCCTGCAAATGCTGCTGCTCATCTTGCTGCTGTTGGCGTTTGCCCGCCCGGTGATGAACTACACGCCCGGCATGGGCAAGGTCGCCGTCATCCTGATCGATCGCTCCGCCTCCATGTCCGCAGCCGATTTGAAGGGCAAAACGCGCCTCGAAGAAGCCAAACGCCAGGCCAAGGAAATGCTCGACAGCATGGACAAAGACGGCAGCGCCATGGTGATCGCCTTCGACGACACCGCCGAGATCATCCGTTCCTTCACCACCGACCGCGCCCTGCTCAGGCAAGCCATCGATTCGATTCAGAGCACGGATCGCCGCTCCAAATTGAAGCTCGCGTTTCAACTCGCCGAGGCCAAGGCCGCCTCGTTCAATCCCGAGCAGCGAGGGCCATTGGGTCCCAAGCCGGAAATCTGGCTGTATTCCGATGGGCGTGTGCTTGATGCCGATGAGCTGACCCTGCGCTTTGCCGATCTGAAATACAACCAGACCGGCACCAAGGACGCCGAGAACGTCGCCATCGTGGCCCTGAGCGCCAAACGAAATTACGAGCGCCCGGCCGAGGTGCAGGCCTTCGTGCGCCTGGCGAATTTCGGCCCGGAGCCGCGAACCGCGGTCGTGCAGTTGAGCGTCGATGGGCAGGTCATCCCCAGCGGGATCAAACGCGGCCTGCTGCTCTTCCCGGAACGTTGGACCCCGGCCGAGCGGGAAAAGGCGGAAAAGGAACAGAAGCTCGTCGCGCAAAACGCCGCCGAGTTCCGCCTGGATCTGCTCAAAGGGGCCGTCATTCGCGTCGAGATCAAGGAGCAGGGGAACGACGCCCTGGCCGCCGACGATGTGGCACAACTGATCCTGCCGCCGCCGCGTTCGTTGAATGTGCTGCTGGTCACCAAGAACGGCAACTGGTGGCTCGAGCGATTCCTGGAAAGCGCCAACCTCAAGAACCCCGGCACCATCACGCCCGCGGCCTATGAAGAAAAAATGGCCAACCCCCAGGCCGTCGCCGCCGAATACGACGTCATCCTCTTCGATCGCTATCAGCCCAAGGCCTTGCCCCCAGCGGGAAATTTCATCTTCAACGGCACCGTGCCGCCGAAATCGAAATTGACCGCCGTCATGCAAAACGACGTGCCGATGACCATCCAGGACAATGCGGTCCTGGACTGGGAACGCAACCATCCGCTGCTGCGACATATGAACCTGAAGTTCCTGGCCACCGAGTCCCTCAAGCTGCAGGTGCCGCCCGATGCCCAAACGCTCATCGAAGGCGACAAAGGCCCTCTTGTCGCATTGCAGCGTGACAGCCGAAGCACCCACCTGGTCTTCGCGTTCGACGTCGGCGACAGCACCTGGCCCCTGGCGGCCAGCTTCCCCATCTTCATGGACAACGCCCTGCAATACCTGGCCCTGGGCACGGAGATGGATGTGCGCCAGTCGTACCAGCCCGGCGCCTCGCCGAAGATCCCCCGCTACAATCTGCAACAGGCCGGGGCGAATCTGAAACAGATCAAGCTCCAGGGCCCACCCGCCTTCGGCACGGCCACCGTCCCCGTCCCCCCAACCGGCGATTTTGCCCTCCCATCGCTCGACCGCGTCGGCGTCTATACCCTGACGCCCCCCATCCCGCAATTTGAGACCCTCGCGGTGAACCTCCTGGACGACAGCGAAAGCAACCTGCTCCCCATCCCCCAGCCCCCCGGCGGCACCGGCGAAGTCCTGGCCGCCACCGGCGGCAAATCCCGCATGGAACTCTGGCGTTGGATCATCGCCTTCGGCGCGATCCCCCTATGCCTATTGGAGTGGTGGATCTACACCCGGCGAGTACACCCATAAAGACCCGTTTCACAACCAGACACCTCCTGAACGGGTGCCGCTGGCAACTTGCTGCCAGTGCTGGTTTCCCGAAGCAATACACTGGCGGAGAAGCCGCCGGTGGCACCCTGGGTGGGCAAACTTGCGGGAGGCGGCCGATCCACTTTGGACCTGGCCGGGACCGGCCAGGGACCACTTAGAACCTACCGGGAGCCACCAGGAACCACCGGGAGCACACCGCCGACCACCCATTTGACGGAGGTGGGCCGAGGCGAGGGGTGACGTAAGGCGGGGGCCGGCCGGGAGTTGTGCGGCCGGGGAGGGGAACGGAAGCGTTCCGGACCCATTTGGCGGCGCGGTTTTTTTCTCGTCGCGCCCGAGTATTCACTTGTCAATGAACCGTCTTCATATACGCCGAAGACGAGCGAACAGGCCGCTATAGGTACTACGCTCGTCGGATAATTTCGTTCGGGGAAAATTCGGATTGTTTGCATTTCGGGAAAGGGGGGAACCGCCAAGACGCCAAGGAGAGGAAGGGTCGGAGGTCCGGGGCTTCGCTGCGCTCAGCACCCGGCGTGGATCGGGAAAGGTGACGGACATCGTTTCACGGCTCACGGCCTAGCGTACAAATCAATGCGCGTCACCTTTTCCGGCTTATGGCCGCGGCGCGAAGGTCAGTAATTGGGTGGAACTTCTTACCGATCACAATCCAACAGGGACCACACGTACCAGCAAGCCTGCCCGATCAAAATGAACGCGCACCAACTTCTCTTGCATGGAGTCCACGCTGCCCGACTCCTGCAACCTCTGTATCAGGTAGACATATGAAAACCCTACTTGCCGCGAGTTGCTCATCTTTGCCTCGTAGGTTGGGTGCCTTTCGTCTGGCGCGCCTAGGATACCCACGACTTCCTTCTCGAACATGCCAGGATGTAGTTGAGGATACCCATCGAGGATTTGTTGCTGCCGTTCGGGCGAGGCAATGTAGGGATAACAAAGGTGCCGCCGTCCATCCTCTGTGCGCACATTCGACGGATTTTCGCCATCGTTTCGCACACATCCCATGATAGCCATCGCCGAACACACCACTAAGGCTGCAACTCGCCTGCAACCCGCGAAGAACATATCCACCGCCTTTCAAAACAATAGACCAATGCTCTCACTTCTTCATACAAGACCAGAGAAGTGGGATATCCTAGCCTATTCTCCCCCGTGTTCATCATTCTTGCCCCTCGCACCGGGTGCCACTGGCAACTTGCTGCCAGTGCGGGTTTCCCGAAGCAAAGCCCTACCGGGCAACCCACCAGGGACACCCGAGATTTTAATTTCGAAATCAGACCAACCAAAAGAATCAGACATAGTCTAATAGGATGCTGCTGCTCGCATGGGCAATGAAATATGGGAGAACACATCAATGAAAATGTACGCAGCCCTTTGCAGCCTCATATTGGTGTCAGCGTGGACGGCGGGTTGTTCCACTACAAAGGAGCCTCTTCGACTCTACAACCCGAAGGACCTCGAGTTGGTTGGCACAGGCAAGCTTGAGACACTGGTTTTTCCAGCCCGGCCTCCCGGAACATTCTTCTTCATCCGTGCGCAATCCGATAATCCGGACCTCGCCATTGACCTGGCTAAGAACAACCTCGACCGAAATGCTGAGTGGCCCGTGCCCTTGGTATTTAAGAAGCTGGGCACGGGCATTATGGACTCGGATGGCGTGGACTTCCGACTGTACTACGTGCCGACTGATAAACTCCTGCCTTCCTACTAGGGGCCGTTGATAATGGGGAAAGGCGATTCGGCTTTGGGACCGTCTGTGTAAAGCGGGTTACGCAAAGAGCCGCCAGATCAGGAAGGCGATCAACGACTGCACCCCGGCGGCGAACGCCATCAGCAGAAGTCGATTTGCACGATTCGGAGTCGTGGGAGCAGATGTTGTCACACACCGATGCTGAACGGCGGCGATCAGGAGATTGGCTTCAAATCGGCTGATGCCCAGGTCTGCCGCCCGGCGAAGCAGCGCTAGCCGCTGTGAATAGCGGAGCACGGGGCCATCCAGGGACCGGATTATGTCGGCCGTGAACGTGGCGGCGAGGGCGGGATTGATCCGAAGCGGATGCTCACTCAGCTGAGGAACGGCCCGCACCGAGTTATCGGACGTCGTCGCTTGTTCGGACAGGGATTGAAGGGATTGATGAAGTCGAACCGGGTCATGCTGCAGCCGGTGCCGTAGTCGTCGCGCCTGCCGGCGATACTCGGCCGTCGCCAGCATCTCCGCCTCGCGTTCCGCAACGCCAGGGGAAGAAAAGAAGGCGGATTGGGACCGGATCACGGACATCCATCGAAGTTTAACCGCTGGCCCGCGAATACCGAATGTAATCGTGACTTCGCGACAGGTTGCGCGCATTATGTGGACCGCCTATGGCGGCGGTATCGAGTTTTCCGGTAAATTGACCCATCACAAGGGCCATGAAGTTTCTGAAATACCTCCTGCTTCTGGTTGCGGTGATTCTGCTGGGCGCGATCCTCCTGGCGGCCGGCGGGTATTACCTGGCCAAGGATCGACCGGCGTTCTATCGGCCCTATGCGTGGGAGATTCAGCAGCGGGCGGCGTTGAATCAGCGGGCCTTGGATAAACTGTTGCGCACTCAGAATTTAGCCGCAGGAGCCCAGGCCGCCGAGCGGCGGGCGCAACTCGGCACCGCTGCGCACTCGGTCCCCCAAGCGCTGACCGTGGCCCTCAGCGAAGAGGAGATCAACGCCTTCTTGACTCACAACGCCGAGCTGGAAGGGCTGAACAAGACTTACGAACGCTATGCCCAGCATCCGGGGATTTTCCTGAAGAAAGGCCAAATCATCCTCGCGGCCGAGGTCAAGGAATTGGGGTGCCTGGTCAGCATTCATCTTGAGCCGAAATTGGACGCGCAAGGCAAACTGCACGTGGATCTGGTCCGAAGCACGGTGGGGCGCTTGCCGGTGCCCAAGGCCCTGGCCTCCAAACAATTGGCGCAGTTCCGCTCGGCCCTGACCTCCCGCCTGCCCCGCTGGCAACGCGACGCGGCCATCGACAGCACCGGAAGGACCAACCAAAGCGCCGTGACCGCAGCCATGGCCAAACTGCTTCTGGGCCTGTTGGACAACAAGCCCGCCGACGCGGTGCTGTTCATGCCCCTGGGTCAGAGCGGCAAATCGGTGCCATTGCGACTGACCGATCTGCAGGTCGAAGAACAGTCGCTGAAGTTCACCGTCGAACCCCTCTCAGCCGCCGAACGCATGGCACTACTCAAGAGCATTCGCAGCTAGGGGTTTGTCATTGGTCCTTTGTCCATTGTCCTTTGCAGTGGTTTGCAGGAGGGGACACCCCGCAAAGAACACCCGATTAACTGGCGGAGGAGGGCGCAGGTTCCGCCGAATCGGGGCAAGCGATGCGCGATCCACCTAACACGGGACACGTTGGATCATCCCCATAAGGCCTCAGAACACACCGCCACGGCTTGATTGTAAGTTCATAGTTCATATCAACTTAGGCTAAAGCGACATCAATCACCTATCGATCTGATCGAATTATCCCCCTGCGCGGCATGCGGATTGAGATGGCGCAGGTGGGTTATTCGCACGGAGTGCGTCCATGATTGATGCGCGGGCAACACTGGGACAAAGGATTGTCGAAGCCGCACGGCTGGCCATGCTCATGCATCTCGGCCAACTGCAACAGGAAGCATCGCAGCAAGAGGCGACCGGCGGAGCCGGCCCTCGCTTCTCCAAGGACGGAGAACTGCGTATGACCGGTGATCGTCTTCTGCGGTCGCCGCACGATGCCGCGGGAGGGGCCGAATGATTTACGGCCTGTATCTCTCGGCCACGGGCGTCCTTACGAACTCCTATCGGCAGGACGTCATCGCCAACAACCTGGCCAACGCGGAAACCGTTGGCTTTAAGCGGGATTTGGCGCTGTTTCAGGAGCAGCGGACCGAGGCGCAGCGGCGAGGCCTGAATCCGGCCACCTGCAGCAACCCCCTCCTGGAAGGACTGGGTGGAGGCCTGCGGGTCCGGCCCACATACGTGGACAACACTCCCGGCGAAATGGAACAAACCGGCAATCCGCTGGACGTGGCCATCCAAGGCAGCGGGTACTTCGCGGTAAACGACCAGGGCCAGACCCTGCTAACCCGCGACGGACGATTCCTGATCGGGCGAGACGGGTATTTGGCGATGGCCAGCGGAGGCCAGCATGTGCTGGATTCCGCGGGCAAGCCGATTCCGCTCGATCCAAACCTCCAGGCTTCGATCAACCAGGATGGCACGATCACGCAGAACGGGCAGCCCGTGGGACGCATTGGGGTGTATGGCGTTCCCGAAGGCACCCAGCTGACCAAGCGTGGCCGGTCTATGCTGGCAGGCCCCGATGCAAAGCAGCTGCAGGCCCTCCCGGGCAACCTTCGCAGCGAATTCGTGGAGCGAGCCAACGTGGAGTCTTCGACGGAGCTGGTGGCGCTGTTGGACGCCCAACGGCAACTCGAAGCCAATGCCAACATGATCCGGTACCAGGACCAGACGCTGTCTCGCTTGGTGAACGACGTGGCCAAGATAGGGTGATAGGATTCTATACTTTTGCTTTTAGATTTTTGATTCCCTTTGGAATCAAGAACTGGCAAGCAACAGTTAAACATGTTCAGATATGGCAATAACTGCACTCAACTCGGCCGCCACCGGACTGCGAGCGCTGTCCACGCGCATCGACGTGATCGCCAACAACCTGGCCAACGCCGAGACGACTGCGTTCAAGCGGAGCCGGGTCAACTTTGAAGACCTGATGTACCTGACGGTCAAGGAGCCGGGTTCGACCAACTCCGCCGGCGACGTCTCGCCGTCTGGCACGTGCGTGGGCCTGGGCGTGCGGATCAGCAATACCCAGCTGGACCTGGAACAGGGCTCGCTGGACAACACCGGCCGGCCCCTGGATATCGGCATCGAAGGCCAGGGCTTCCTCAAAGTGAAGATCATGGACTCGATGGGGGACGGGTACGGCTACACGCGCAACGGCAACTTCTTTCAGAACCGCGACGGGGATCTGGTGTTGGGCATGGGCGATGGCTACAAGCTCGTGCCGCCGATCAACATTCCCAAGGATGCCACCGAGATCAGCATCAGCCAGACCGGGATCGTGGAATACACCAAGGCCGGCGCCAACACCAAGACGGTCGCCGGGCAAATCAAGCTCAACCAGTTCGTGAACCCGCAGGGCCTGAAGCTGTTGGGCGGCAGCATTTATATGGAGACGCCCGCCTCGGGCCCGCCGATCGAATCCAACCCCACCGAAAACGGCTCGGGGTTGATTCTGCAAACCTACCTGGAAGGAAGCAACGTCGATCCGGTGAAAGAATTGGTGACGCTGATCAAGACCCAGCGGGCTTTTGAACTGAACAGCCAATCGATCCAGACCGCGGATCAGGCTCTGCAGACGATTGGCAATCTGAGACGGTACTAGGGAAGCGCTGAGTGCTGAGTACTGAGTACTGAGTGCTGAGTACGGCAAATCGCGTCATGGAGGACGCTGCATGAGAACACGCTGGCTGGCAGAGATGCGCAAGATCGTTTTGGGGCTGGTGGTATTCGCGCTGCTGAGTCAGTGGGGGCTCATCGCCGGGGCATCTGGCGAGGATCTGCCAACGCCATCGGCAGAGAAGTTCATGGCCACACCCGCCGTCTTCCGATCGGCCACCGTGGAGCTCAAGGCCGAGGCAATAGTCACCGGAAGCGAAATCCGCTTGGAACAGATCGCCCGGTGGTCCACGCTCGATGCGGCGGCGATGCAGCAGAGCGCCGACCTGGTCGTCGCGCGGTTTGCCAAGGGGCGGAACAACCAAACGATTGATATCGAGGACCTGAAGAAAGTGCTCGAAGATGCGGGGGTGAATCTCTCGGCCATCACCTTCTGTGGCGCCCTGGCCTGCAAGGTGACGCGTAGCGACAGTCCCGTGGAGAAACAGCTGGACCTGCCGCCCGTGCTGGCCAACCCGGTCCTCCCCTCGACGCGGCCGGTGATCGCCAGCCTGCTTCTGCCTCCGGTGGCCAGCAGCGATCCGGCCCCTGCCGCGACCGAATTGCGAACCCTGCGGGATATGCTGGTCACCGACCTGGTGGAACGCCTGGCGGTTCCTGCGGAGTCTTTGCAGATCCACTTCGGCGAAAAGGACGAGAAGCTGGCCAATTTGAGTGAACCCTATTTCCGCTTCGATATCGAGCCCCAGAGGCTCCGCAAGCTGGGTGATGTCACCTGGAACGTCACGATCACGTCGGCCACCGGCCGGCAAAAAGCCCAGGTGACCGCCAACGTCCGCCTGTGGCGGAACGAATTGGTCATGACGAGGCCGGTGGCGTTTCGGCAGATCATTCGCGCCGAGGACCTGACGGAGCGGCGTGTGCTGCTGGATCGGCTCAACGACGAGATGCCGCTCGCCCAGGAGCAGGTGATCGGCCAGCAGGCTGCGCGCGATCTGAGTCCCGGCATGGTGCTGGTGGGCCGCATGATCCAAGCGATCGAGGTAGCCCGAATCAACCAGTTGATCACGGTCACGGTGGAACTGGGCCGGGTGCAGGTCACGTGGATCGGCGAGGCTCGCGAATCGGGCACCTTGGGCCAGACGATTCGCGTACGCAAGCCGGGCACGCGGGAAGAATTCAGCGTCATGCTGACCGGTCCGCAGCAGGCGAAGCTCATCGGATCGGCCTCGGATGGCTCGCGGCCGGGATTTGCCGCGGTGCCGTAGAAGTGGTTTCACAATCCCCGAGCAATCCGGGTCGTCGCTTGAAGCTCCGAACCCGGCGTGGAGCTTGTGAAAGCGCTTCTCAGACACGTTAAACAAATGGAAGAGCTTATGTGCATGGGCAGGATGCCCGTGCTGAATTCAGGGCGGAGCAGCCCGCAGCCGTTAAGGATGCCCCTTATGCGTCATTTCAGCCTGGTCGGGTGGGTCTGTATCCTGTGCTCCGGGCTGGCTTGGGGCCAGAACAACGATTCGCGTATGCCGCCGCCAGCCAGCACGGCTGCGGTGACGGTGCGGATCACTGCCCCCGAAGCCCCGGTTCCCACCAGCATCGGGGCCCAGATGTCGCGCAATGGGGGCTCGCTGTTCAAAGCGACGATCAACAACATTCCGGACGCGACCCGGGCGGAACTGGTGCGGGCGGATCCCAGTAAGGCGGCGCTGCTGGCGACCAGCTTCGTGGCCGTTCCCGATCCTGAAGCCAAGGTCGTCAAGAAGCACGATCTGGTCACGATCATCATCCGTGAGGAGAGCGAATTTTCCGCGGATGGCACATCGGAGCAGAAGAAGGAAGCCGATCTGGATGCCCGGCTGCAGGAATGGATCAAGCTGGATCCCAGCAACTTCGCCATCCAGGGCGGCGCCCAAGGCGACAATCCGCCGAGCGTGAAAATGAGCGGCGTGCGGAACTTTAAAGGCGAAGGCAAGGTGGATCGAACCGACACCTTTACCACCCGCATCGCGGCCGAGATCGTAGACGTGAAGCCCAATGGCACGTTTGCGGTCCAAGCCCGGAAGATGATCAAGCACGACGACGAGGAGGCGGAGTACATCCTGACCGGCGTGTGCCGTGCTGCGGATCTGACGCCGGACAACACCATCCTGAGCACGCAGGTTTTCAATCTTGAGATCTTGACGAACCACAAGGGCGCGGTGAAAGACACGACCAATCGCGGCTTGGTGCCAAGATTATTGGACTTTATCAACCCCTTCTGACCGATAAAGAGTGCTGAGTGCTCAGTTCTGAGTGCTGAGTGCGAAAGCATCCGGTACTCAGCACTCTGCACTCGGTACTCAACACTCTTGACAAGCCCATGAGACGGAAGCTGGCCATCTTGACCTTATGCCTGGCGGCGCTGCTGGCCGGGAAACCGGCGCAGGCGGTGAAAATCGCCGACATCACGCGTCTGAGCGGACAGCGTTCCAACGTGATGACCGGGCTGGGCCTGGTGATTGGTCTGAAAGGCACCGGCGACGGCGGGGATTTCCAGCCGGCGATCAAGCCGCTGGCATCCATGCTGGCCAAGTTCGCCGATCAGTCCACCATTCGCGAGCTGACGAATGTGCAGAATGTGGCCTTGGTCAGCATCACGGCGACGGTTCCCCCCAGCGGCGTCCGCTCGGGCGACAAGCTGGATGTGCACGTGACCAGCATCGGCGCCTCGCCGAGCCTCAAAGGCGGGCGGCTGTTCGTGACCCCCATGCAGGGTCCGATTCCCGGCAGCGGGATCTTGGCGCTGGCCGAGGGCCCCATCAGCATCGAGGATCCGACGGTTCCGACCCACGCGATCGTCAAAGGCGGGGCCGTCATGGAAGAGGACCTGCCGGCGCAGGTGATCGAGAACGGGAAGATCACGCTCATTCTGGAGAACCCCGCCACCAACTGGACCACCGCCAGCACCATCGCCAAGATCATCAACGACGCCGAGGGCACCGGCGAAATCCTGGCGGTCGCCAAGAGTGAGAAATACGTGGAGGTGACGATTCCGCTGAACGAGCGGGAACGGCCCGACAGCTTCATCTCGCGGATTCAGCGTTATCCGGTACCCCTGTTGCCGACCGAGGCGCGGGTGGTGATCAACGAACGGACCGGCACGATCATCATGACCGGCGACGTGGAAATCAGCCCGGTGGTCATCAGCCACAAAGGCCTGACGATCACCACGGTGACCCCGCCGCCGACCCCGACGCCGCGCAACCCCGTGACCACCGAGAAAACCGTGGTGGCGCTGGACACCGCCAGCCAAGGCGGCGCCAAGCTGCAGGACCTGGTCAATGCCCTGGACATGATCAAGGTGCCCGCGGAAGACCGAATCACCATCATCAAGCAGCTCTACGAGAGCGGCAAACTGCACGCAAAGCTGAAGATTGAGTAGACCCGGGCTGGATGCCCGGCAACTGCGTCGGAGACGCACATGACAGTAGCACGAACACAAGCTGGCTCTTCCCCTTCGCTCACTTCTCAGGCGAAACAGCATGAGCAGTTGACCCGCGCCGCCCAGCGGTGGGTCTCACAGGCGTTCTACGGCACCATCCTCAAGCAGATGCACGAAAGCCCCTTCAAGTCGGAACTGTTTTCCGGCGGACGGGGTGGCGAGACGTTCTCCACGCTGCTGGATCAGCAGATGACGGACCGCATGGCCCGATCCTCCGATCACAATCTGGTCGCCAGTATCGTCCGCAGCATCGAGCGTAACCAGCAGCCCAAGGGAGCGGCCAATCCGCTGGCATCGGCCACCAGGGCCCAAGTAACGACGAATTTGAGCCAGAAAGCGAGCAGCTATGTCGCGCCAACTCGCTGATCTTGAAACGATTCTGCAGCAGCTCATCACCGAGCATGAAAAACTTCTGCGTCAGCTTGAGGCGCAGCAGGCGGCGATGAAGAAGCTGGATGTGCGGGCCATGGAGGAAGCAAGCGATCAGCAGCAGGCAACCCGCCTGCGTATCGCTGCCCTGGAGACGCGGCGGCAGCTGGTGGTGAATCAACTGGCGACGATGTTGCGGATCCCCGCACCGGTCACGCTGACGCGTCTGGCCGGTGCCATGCCCCAGGCCCGGGCCCGATTGCTCGAATTGCGGGACCGTCTGAAGGACCTGACGACTCGGATTTCTACCAAGGCCCACGTATCCGGCCGCTTGGCCGGTGCGGTTCTGGGCCATCTGAATACAGCCGTGCGATTGCTCGCCGGCGCCGTGGAGCAGGCCGGTCTTTATACCAAGCACGGCGTGCCCCAGGTTTCGACTCGAATCGGTGTGATGGAAGCAGTGGGGTAAGGGATTTTGATTTTCGATCGGGTGGTCGATGCAGCCCGAAATCGAAAATTAAGAATGTCATATGTCTTTGCTCGGCGCTCTGAATACCGGTAAGGCGGCTCTGGCAACGCACCAGGCGGCGCTGCAGGTCACGAGCAACAACGTGGCCAATGCGGGCGACCCCAATTACACCCGCCAGGTCGCGCGCCTCAGCCCCAATCCGGACTATCCAACCCAGACCGGTTTCCGGATCGGCACCGGTGTGAGCCTCATCGGGATTGAGCGGCAAATCGACGAAGCTTTGGAAGAACGAATCCGCGGCAGCATGAGCGAAAACGAGCTGGCCAACACGCGCCAATCCTGGCTCTCACGCGTCGAATCCGTCTTCAATCCGCTGGGCGAGACTCCGCTGTCGACCCAGCTCAGCAGCTTTTTCAAGAATTGGTCCGGACTGGCCAACACCCCCACGGACACCTCGCAGCGGCAATTGGTCATCACCAGCGGCGAGTCGCTGGCCAATTCGCTCCATAGCATCCGCAGCCAGTTGTCCGACCTGGGGGACAATGCTCAAACGAAACTGACCCAACTGGCCCAGGATGCCAACGGGCTGGCCGACCAGATCGCCAAGCTGAATGGCCAAATTCTCGCCGCCGAAGGCGCCAGCGGCTCCACCGCCAATGCTCTGCGCGACCAGCGTGACGCGGCGATCAAGGAGCTCTCCAAGCTGATCGACGTCACCGTCCAACAGAACGGCAATGGCACCCTGAACGTATCGGTGGGATCTACTCCTCTCGTGCTCAATGATGTCAACCGGGGAATTGCCACCGTGCGGGAATCCGATGGCAAGACGATCACGACCAAGCTGGTTATCAAAGCGGACGGCAGCGCCATCAACGCCTCCAACGGGCAGATCGGCGCGCTGCAGGGCGTACGGACCGAGATAACCGACATCATTGATCAGTTGGATACGCTCACAGGGAATCTCATTTTCGAGCTGAACCACCTGCATTCGCAAGGCCAGGGATCAACCACGGAGCGAACGCAGGGGTTTGCCCAGGTTTCAGCGACCAACGCCGTGAGCGATGCCAATGCCGCCTTGAATTCCGCCGCGGCGGGCTTGGACTTCAAGCCCACCAATGGCACTTTCATCGTGAATGTCCGCCGCAAGAGCGATGGCGGCATCGTCAGCGCCAGCACCGTCAAAATCGATCTGAGCGACAGCGGCGGCGATTCCCTGAACACGTTGGCTGGAAAACTGGACGCCTTGTCCGGGATATCGGCCTCGATCGTCGGCGGCAAATTGCAGATCGAAGCCGAGGACAAGACCAACACCGAGATCACATTTGCCGAGGATCACAGCTACGTGCTGGCGGCATTGGGAATCAACAGTTTCTTCACGGGCACGTCCGCCGGCGACATCGCGATAAACAGCAGCCTCAAGTCAAATCCCTCGCTTCTGGCCGTTGGGAACAAGGATGGCGCCAATGCCAATGCCCGAGCCATTGCCGCCCTGAACCTGGAGTCGCTCGATCGCCTCGGTGGCACGTCCCTGCAGGGCAGTTACGAAACGATGATCAACGGCATAGCCGCCTCGACCGACGATGCCACGACCAACGCGGAAGCCTCCCAGGCGGTCCTCGACACCCTCACGAGCCAGCGCGAAGCCCTCAGCGGCGTGAGCCTCGACGAGGAAGCGATCAACCTCATACGCGAGCAGCGTGCCTACCAGGCCGCCGCCCGCATCATCTCCATGGTGGATGAGATGATGAAAACCCTGCTGCAAATGGTGTAATCATGGCCATTCTCCCAGCCCAACTTGCACGCGTCAGCAATGCCCTGCAGATGAGCATTTCCCAGCGCTCCCTGACCCGCACCCAGGCGATGCTCACGGAGGTGCAGAATCAACTGGCCACCGGCAAACGTCTCAACGTTCCCAGCGACAGCCCCACCGATGCCGCCACGATTCTGCAATTGCGCCGGACCCTGGAGCAGCGCAAGACCTACGAAGAAAACCTCAAATACGCCAATTCTCACCTGAGCCAGGTGGATTCCATCCTGGGCGAACTGACGGACCTGCTTCAAGAGGCGCAGAGTGTCGCCTCGGCCAACGTGGGTTCCGATGTGACAGCCGATCAGCGCAGCGAGGCCGCCACCGTCATCGACAGCCTCTACAACCAGGCGATTTCGCTGGGCAATCAGCAATTCCGCGGCACCTATCTGTTCGCCGGCGATCGGGCCAGCCAGGCACCGTTCGTAACCGATTCGGTCGGCGTCAAATTCGTCGGGTCGCAGCGCGGCATGTCCAATGCCGTCGATGAAAACACGGCCCTGCCCTTCATGGTCGACGGCAACGAGGTTTTCGGCGCCCTCTCGACCCGCGTTCAGGGCAGCGTGGACCTTTCTCCGAAGATCACCCCCCAGACGCGGCTGAGCGATCTGCGCGGCGCTACGGAACAGGGCGTCCACCTTGGGTCAATTCTCCTGAGCAATGGAACCACTTCGAAGACGATCGATCTATCGCAGGCCGATACCATCGGCGACGTCATCCAGGCCATCCATGATGCCGGGGTCGGATCAATCGATGCGGCGGTGTCGGCCGATGGCAATAGCCTCCTGCTCAGCAGCAGCAATGGCACTGACTCGATCACAGTGAGCGAAACGGGCGGCGGGACGACGGCTGCCGATCTGGGCATCCTGACCGCGGCTCCAACCGCGCCGGGCGCCCCGCTGGACGGCAGCGGCCTCAAGGCTCAACTCACCTCCGACACGCCCCTGGCCAACCTGCGCAATGGCCTGGGCATCGACACCACTCATGGGCTTCTGATCACCAACGGCGTAAAGACCGTGACGGTTGACTTGACGACGGCCAACACCGTCCAGGAT
>JBLNDH010000255.1:0-10577 GCA_050261455.1 Bacillota bacterium | reverse complement strand
TGGAACGCCAATGGGAACATGCCGACCGACACGGGCATCCCCTTGGCCTTGGCTTCGTCGGCGGTCATGCCGACGGCAGCGACCTCGGGGAAGGTGTAGATGCAGCTTGGCACCGGTGCATCGAACTCGCGATCGTACCCGAGGGCGTTCTCGACCGCCACGACGCCATGCGCCGAAGCGGCGTGAGCCAGCAGGCAGCGGCCGTTGGCGTCGCCGATGCAATAATAGCCTTTGACGGGGGTTTCCATGCGATTGTTGACACGGATGAAGCCGCGATCGACGGTGAGGCCGGCTTTGTCCAAACCGATTTCCACGGTGTTGGGCCGGCGACCGGTGGCGACGAGGACGCGATCGGCCTCGATGGTCGTGCCATTGCTGAGGGTTGCTTTGGCGGTGCGTCCATCGGCAGCCATGCCTTCGATCTTGGTGCCGGTGAAGATCTTGATGCCACGCTTGGTGAAGATCTTGGCCAGAGCATCGACCACTTGGGCGTCGATATTCGGCAGGAGTTGCGGGAGCATTTCGACGATGGTGACTTCGACGCCGAGGGCCTGCATCATGCAGGCGAATTCGCAGCCGATGACACCGCCGCCGACCACGAAGAGCTTCTTGGGCAGGGTCTTCCAGTGCAACGCCTCGTCGCTGGTGCAGACGATGTTGCGATCGGTGGGCCAGCCGGGGATGCGTGAGGGGATGGAGCCGACGGCGAGAATGGTTTTATCGGCGGTCAGTTCTTCGCTGGCCGACCCATCCTTCGTGACGACGAGCTTGCCGGGGCCGGCGATCACGCCGCGACCTTGATAGATCGCGGCTTTCCGGGCAGTGAGCAGCGACTTGATGCCGCCGCGCAGGGTTTGGAGGACCTTGTCTTTCCTCGCCTGGATCTTGGTCCAGTTAACGCTGACTTCGCCGGCGACGTCGATGCCCATTTCCGCGCCGTGGCGGATGTGATGCATCAGCTCGGCGGAGGCGAGCAGCGCCTTGCTGGGGATACAGCCGTAGTTGAGGCAGGTTCCGCCGAAGTTCTCTTTCTCGATAATCGCGACAGTGGCGCCCAGTTGTGCCGCTTTCAGTGCTGCTACATATCCACCGGGGCCGCCGCCCAATACTGCAATATTAAAATGCTTGCTCATGGCAATCCTTCGTCGCTGTGTTGCTTGACCTACATCATTTGGGCCGGCCACTCCAAGAGTTCTTTCAGCCTGGCCATGAACTTGGCTGCGAGCATGCCATCGATAATGCGGTGATCGACACTGAGGGTCAGGGTCATGACGCGGCCGGGTCGCATGGTGCCGCCGCTGACGATGACCTGTTCGCGGGTCGCACCGACCGCGAGGATGGCCGACTCGGGGGGATTAACGATGGCCGTGAATTCCTCGACGCCAAACATGCCCATGTTGGAAATGGTGAAGACGCCTTTGCCCATGCCCTCGATCTTGCCATTGCGAGCGGCGAGGACGATGCGTTTGCTCTCGCTGCCGAGCTGCTGGAGGGTGAGCTGGTCAACATTCTGAACGACGGGGACGACCAAGCCATCGGGCACGCCGACGGCAATGCCGACGTTTACGGAGGGCAGTTCGACGATCTCATCGCCTTCGATCCGGCTGCGGAAGGCGGGGAATTGGCGGATGGCCTTGGCACAGGCGAGAACGACCACGTCGTTGATGCTGCAGGGGTACTTGGCCTTTTCGCCCTGGTAGAAGCTCATCAGAGGATCGGCATTGACGGTTGCGCGGATGTAGAAGTGGGGGACGGTTTGCTTGGAGAACTGGAGGTTCTTGGCGATGGCCTTGCGCATCGTGTTCAGCTTCCGACGGATGATGCCATCGGCGGAGGGTGCGGCAGGCGCAGGACTGGCGACGGGGGCTGCGGCAGGTGCGGACCGCAAGGGGGCCGCGAGGGGCACGTCGGTCGAAATGATCCGACCGCCGGGGCCACTGCCCATGCCAACGCTGGAGAGATCGATTCCGCGTTCGGCGGCGACTTTCCGAGCCGCTGGGGAAGCTTTTGGGCGGCCCGAGTCAGTGAGCGGTGAATTGCGAACCGGAGAGGAATCGGGGGCGTCGCTTCGCTCCGCACCGGGCGTGGGGGTTGGGAGATCGCTTGTTGAGGGGGCGCTTGCTCCGGTTCCCTGGGCGGCGATGAAGGCGTCGACATCGGCATCGTTGTCGGCCAGATAGGCGACGGGTTCCAGCACTTTGAGGGTCTGGCCTTCTTGAAGGACGATTCTCGCGAGGCGGCCGGCGTCGGTGGCTTCGACGTCCATGTTGGCCTTGTCGGTCTCGATTTCGAAGATGACTTGGCCTTTCTGAATGGTCGCTCCGGGCTGAACGTGCCACTTGACCAGAGTTCCCTCTTCCATGCTTTGGCCGGCCTTGGGCATGACGATGGGGATGACCTTGCCGGCGGGGGCGGGCTTTGAAGATGACACGTTAACCTCCTTCGCAGCGGGCTTTGTGTTCGTTTGTGTTTCGCTCTTGGTCCTCGTGGATGCGGCGGGGCCGGCATCGGTGAGAATGGCGATGGCGGTCTTGACGGGGATCGTCTTACCCTCGGGGACGAGGATCTGGGCGAGGGTTCCGTCTTGCGGGCTGGCTACTTCGGCCAGACCCTCGTCGGTCTCTATCTCCAATATTACATCGGACTTATGGACGGTTTCTCCGGCCTTTTTACGCCATCGCCGGATGGTTCCGGCGGTGGATTTCCCGGCTTGCGGCAGTGTTAGTGTTGGCATGTTTCTACCCAAATATGCAAAAGTTCGGCATCAGAATGCTCTACTTTCGTCAAAAAAGTGCAGCAGTCAAGCAGATTCGTGTGCATTATTGTTGAATTTGTCTGTCAAATGTTGTCTATTAGTGCGCAGATGAACGCGTCAGCACGAGAACGTCGCGAACGGATCCTGGCGGAGCTGTTCGAGAAGCGTCATGTGACGGCCAAGGACTTGGCGGTCGCTATGGCGGTTTCCGAGGCGACCGTGCGCCGAGACCTGAAGGCGCTGGCGGACAGTGGCCAGCTCGAACTGGTCTACGGCGGGGCGGCGCTCCGCCGGCCGGCCGACTATTCTTTCCATTCCAAGGGAACTCGCAACGTCGAAGCCAAGCGGGCCATTGGTCAGCTTGCCGCGGGACTCGTGGGCGACAACGAGCAGATCTTTATCGACTCTGGGACCACGTGTTTTGAGATGGTTCCGTTTCTCAAACGGCGGCGGAACCTATCGGTGATCGTGAACTCGGCGCGGCTGACCTTAGAGTTGGATGCGCCGGGCGTAAGTGTGTTGATGCTCGGAGGCCAATACCGCCCGGATCGGATGGATGCGGTGGGGCCCTTGGCGACGGCGACGCTGGATCAGCTCCGCGGGTATCTCTGCTTCATTGGCGCCGATGGGCTGGGGATGGATTTTGGTCTGGCGGCGGCTGATATCGAGAGTGCCAACCTGTACCGTCTGGCGGCGCACAATGCCCGGGAGACGGTGTTGCTGGCGGATCATACGAAGTTTTTCACGTTGTCGCTGTTCAAGATCGTTGAATGGGATTTGATTTCCCGGTTGGTGACCGACAAGGAACCCAGCCAGGAGTGGTGTGAGTTTTTGAATGCAAAGGGGATTCAGGTGATTCATCCGATGGTCGAGCCCACGGAGAACTCGCCTGAAGAACTAGCCAAGATGAAGGAATGAGGGGACAGGAGTGAGCCATGCCGAAGTGTCAGATGATCGATCCGAAGGACTGCCGCGCCGGCAGTTTTGTGAAGTTCGACCCGATTCCGGTCAATCAGTACAAGAAGACCGTTGGCGAGGAGCTGATTCGCCGCTCGAAGCAGGACATGGTGCGCATCCAGCGCGACATGGAGATCATTCGAGCGTTTGAATCGATGCTCAACGAGATCAAGCTCCGCGGGAACTATAAGGGCATCGAGTATAACCATCGGGGCCCGGCGCACCTGTCGATTGGGCAGGAAGCGGCGGCGGTGGGGCAGGCGTACCTGCTCGGCGTGGACGATCACATTTACGGCAGCCATCGCAGTCACGGCGAGATCCTGGCCAAGGGACTTTCCGCCATCGAGAAGCTGGATGACAAGACCCTCATGGAGGTCATGAAGTCCTACTTCGGCGGCGAGTGCCTTCGCATCGTCGAGAAGGATGCCAAGGGTTCCGTCAAGGAACTGGCGATGGATTTCCTGATCTACGGAGCGTTGGCGGAGATCTTCGGTCGCGAGGCTGGTTTCAATAAGGGCATGGGCGGCTCGATGCACACGTTCTTCCCGCCCTTCGGCATTTATCCGAACAACGCCATCGTTGGCGGCTCTGCGGATATCGCGACGGGCGCGGCGTTGTTCAAGCATGTCAACAAGAAGTCGGGCATCGTTATCGCCAACATCGGCGATGCGTCGCTGGGCTGCGGGCCGGTGTGGGAAGCTTTGTGCTTTGCCACGATGGATCAGTTCAAGATGTTGTGGGATCAGGCGCACCGAGGCGGCCTGCCGCTGATCTTCAACTTCGTCAATAATTTCTATGGCATGGGTGGCCAGCCCGTGGGTGAGACCATGGGCTTCAAGGTGCTGGCGCGTCTTGGGGCCGGCATGAACCCCGAGCAGATGCATGCTGAGCGTGTGGATGGGTTTAATCCGCTGGCGGTCATCGACGCCATCGAGCGGAAGAAGAAGATTCTGGCCAAGGGTGAAGGGCCTGTCCTGCTCGACACGGTCACGTATCGCTTCAGCGGGCACTCGCCGTCGGATGCCAGCTCCTATCGCGAGAAGTCCGAAGTTGAGATGTGGCAGAAGATCGATCCGCTGATCACCTTTGCCCAGCAACTGGTCAAGGCCAACGTCTGCACGCAGATGGATATCGACGCTCTGAAGGAACACGCCGAGGCGATGATCTTCAAGGCGTACAAGAAGGCGATCGACCTGCAGATCTCGCCGCGGGCGGACCTGAAGACTCGCAATTGCCTTCTGGAAAAGACGATGTTCTCCAATCAGAAGGTCGAGGCGATGGAGAACAGCCGCAAGCCGGAAGTGCTGATCCCGAAGGAGGAGAATCCCCGGGTCAAGCAGTTGGCACAGCGCAGCCGCTCGGCGTTTGACGACAAGGGCGCGAAGCTCCCCAAGAGCAAGTGCATCGGCATTCGCGATGGGATTTTCGAGGCGATTCTCGACCGCTTCTATGTGGATCCGACGCTGGTGGCGTATGGCGAGGAGAACCGCGACTGGGGTGGGGCGTTTGCGGTGTATCGTGGGCTGACCGAGGCGCTGCCGTATCATCGGCTCTTCAACTCGCCGATTTCCGAAGCCGCCATCGTGGGTTCGGCCGTCGGGTACGCGTTGGAAGGCGGCCGGGCCATCGTCGAACTCATGTACTGCGACTTCATGGGCCGCGCTGGCGATGAGATCTTCAACCAGTTGGCCAAGTGGCAATCGATGTCTGGTGGCCTGCTGAAGATGCCTGTCGTTCTGCGGGTGTCCGTTGGCTCCAAGTATGGCGCCCAGCACAGCCAGGACTGGACCAGCATGGCGGCCCACATCCCGGGCCTCAAGATTGTCTTCCCGGCTACGCCGTATGATGCGAAGGGGCTGATGTACTCGGCGCTGGTTGGCACCGATCCGGTCATCTTCTTTGAATCGCAGCGTATTTACGATCAGCCCGAAGAATTCGTGAAGGGCGGCGTTCCAACGGGATATTACGAGGTGCCGATTGGCGAGCCTGCGGTGCGGAAGGCTGGCAAGGACCTGACCATTCTCACGATCGGCGCCACGCTGTATCGCGCTCTCAATGTGGCCAAGACGCTTGAAGAGAAGTATGGCCTCTCGTGCGAAGTGATCGATGCGCGGTCGATCGTGCCGTTCAATTATGAGAAGGTGCTGGAGTCTGTGAAGAAGACCCGCAAGATCCTTCTGGCGTCGGACGCTTGCGAACGCGGCAGCTCCTTGCAGACGATGGCGGCCAAGATCACGCAGTTTGCGTTTGATGAATTGGATGCCCCGCCGGTGGTGGTGGGCGCGCGGAACTGGATCACGCCGCCGGATGAAGTGGAAGACGCATTCTTCCCGTACCCGTCGGACTTCCTGGATGCGATCCACGAGCACATCCTGCCGCTCAAGGGCTATAGCGTGGCCCGCGATTGCAGCACCCAGGAGTTGCTGCGGCGGAGTGCCGAAGGGTTGTAAGGTTCAACTGAGTGATGAATGCATTCCGACCGGGATTCGCCACCAGGCGAGTTCCGGTCGTTTTTTTGCCACAGCTTGGTCGGCGGGCCTACGATTGCGCACATGAAAAGTGCGATATCGAATCGAAGGTACCCGGGTCGTTTGGGTTTCACGCTGGTCGAACTGCTGGTTGTGGTGGGGATTGTGGCGATTCTGGCTGCGATCCTGCTGCCGACCCTGACCAAAGCGCACGAGGCCAGCCTGCGTACGGCTTGTCTGAGCAACCTGCGGCAGGTGCATGCGAGTTTTCAGCTCTATGCGATGGACAACAAGGACCGTGTTCCGCTGGGGTATCGCGGGGGACGCAAGCAGTGGAACAGCATGGTGTACTCGGCCACGGTGGGGCGATTGGTTCTGTTTGGCGTTCTGTATGGCAGGGGGGCTATGTCGCAGCCGCGGGTTTTCTTCTGTCCTGCGGAGACCAATCCGCGGGCGATGTTCAATACGCCGGAGAACCCTTGGCCGCCGGGGGCGGATGGCGACCCGACCAAGTCCGTCAACGCGGGATATGGGTGCCGGCCGCTCATTGAGATTCCGGATGATCCTTCAACAGGAGTGGCGCCATTCCCACGGTTGAGTGCATTTCGCGACAGGGCTGTTTTTGCGGACCCGGTATCCACGCCGATTCATCTGGACACGCGACATCGAAGTGGGATCAACGTCCTGTTCGGCGACGGATCGGCGCATTGGGTGGATCGATCGGTGTTCAAGGACGATCTGGAACAGTGTCCGGCGATTTCGCCGGCGGCGAATCCCTATCAAGACAATATCTGGGCGATGTTGGATCGAAGGTGAGCGTTTTAGGAATGGTTGGGGCCGCGGATTAGCGAGGATGAACGCAGATGAGGAACGCACGGGCAAGATAGACGGGCGGCATTGCGGTGATGGTTCGACAGATTGAATCGGGAAGCGGTTTGGCTCAGGCGGTCCAGGGTTGGGTGATGGGGGTAGCGGTCGCGGCGGCGCCGATGTGGGGGAGGTTGTAGACGTCTTCGAGGGTACGCAGGACGCGGTAGTGGGTGATGGGCGTCTTGTAACGGCCGGGCTGAACACCGGCACCGTAGAAGACGGTGGCGATGTGGTTGCCGTGGCTATCATCGTCTTCGTCGAAAGTGACGATCAAGAGGCTATTGTGGGTCTTGGCCCATTGGGCATACTGTCCGAGATGGCTGGCCAGCCAAGTGTCGCCTTGGCCGATGGTGCCATCATGCATGTCATGGGCCTGATTGGGGGTGACGAAACTGACAGTGGGGAGTTTACTGAAATTCCTGGGGAAATGACTCATGGGCTGATTGGCTGACTTGGGGACGTTGGAGAAGTCAAGCCAGGGATTGTGTTTGGGGACGATGCCGTCGGTGTAGCCGGCGAAACTCATGTGATTCTGAAACAGTTCCTGGGCCAGGTTAGGGGCGGTTAGAATGCCCGGGTCGTTATCGGTGGTGATGCCGAGGGTGGATCCGGCGAAGAGGGCCAAGTAATTGGGCTGGCTGGGGTGGGAGACGGCGTAGGATCGTGTAAAGAGAGCGCCGCCGCGGGCCAGGGAGTTAATGAACGGCGCTTCGGTGGAACCGATGATCTGGCTATAGGCTTTATTCTCCTCGATGGCCACGACGACGTGATCGAAGTGGGGGATGCTGGCGGCCATGAGCGTGCGTTCTTCCATCGGTTCCATGAGTACTGATGCGGAAGTGAGTTGGGGTTTGGGGGTGGGTCTTGTCGTCAAGACATGGGCGATGAACGAAGCAAGCACTGTGAGTTCCTCCAGGCGGCCGGGCTGCAACAACTGTGCCGGACTGATTGCGATTCAGGCAAGCTCGTCCAATGGGCCTCGCTGGTCTGCAACAGTCTTTGTCGTCGCTGGTAAAGTGCATTGAGATGCTTGGGTGTACCATCCTTTTAGCAAGGATGGGAAGGCGAGCTTTCCGGCGAGCCGGGGTGATCCGGTGGAGCCCGGCCCTACGGGCCGCCGCTAAACGCGGCTCGGCAGGAGCTTTGCCCTCCCGATTAGTATCCCAAGTCTGGCTGGCCGGGCCTGACGAGGTTATCGTTGCGGCGGGTGTGTCTGAAGGCAAATCGGAATCTTGATCGATTGTGGTCAGAGGAGCGGTTTATGCATCGAATCACATGGGCGGCGAGTGTGTTTTTCATGGTGGTCTGTGGTGTGGCATGGGCTGAGGATCGCCCGCTCAACCAAGCCCCCGAGGGCTTTACTAATCTGTTTAATGGGAAGGACCTGACTGGCTGGCGGGGTCGGCAGCAGGACTATAGCCCGTACGAAGAGGCCAAGCTCTCCAAAGAACAGCTGGCTGCGAAGCAGATGCAGTGGAATGACGATCTCAACAAGCACTGGAGCGTTGACACGGGCAAAGGCGAGATCGTCTCCGACGGCAAGGGCGTTTATTTGACGACAGGCAAGGATTACGGCGATTTCGAGTTCTACGTGGATTGGCTGATGGTTAGCCATAATGGGGACTCGGGAATTTATCTTCGCGGGTACCCGCAGGTGCAGATTTGGGATCCGGAGAATTCCCGCGAGGTGCAGAATGGTGTTCAGAAGGGTTCGGGCGCGCTGTGGAACGATAACGCGGACAATCCGGGGAAGTGGCCGCTGGTCAAGGCGGATAACCCTGTGGGGCAATGGAATACGTTGCGGATCAAGATGATCGGGTCTCGCGTGTGGGTGTGGCTGAATGGCAAGGCGACCGTTGACGGGCAGATCCTCGACAACTACTTCGATCGCTCCAAGGCGGTGCTGCCGCGTGGTCCGATCGAATTGCAGACCCATGGCTCGGAGATTCGTTTCCGGAACGTGTATATCCGCGAGATTCCCACGGCCGAAGCCAATGCCACCCTCGATAAGCTTGGCGACGAGGGGTTCAAGAGCGTTTTCAACGGGAAAGATTTCACCGGCTGGGCTGGTCCGGTTGACGGGTATCAAGTGCAAGATGGGATGCTGATGTGCAAGCCGGGTAAGGGTGGCACGATCTACACTGCCGAGGAATATGGCGATTTCGAAGTGAAAGTTGAGTTCAAGCTGCCGCCGGGAGGGAACAATGGCCTGGCGATCCGCTATCCGGGCAACGGTGATACGGCGTATGTCGGGATGTGCGAATTGCAGATCCTTGACGATACGGCGGCGCAGTACAAGACCCTCGATCCTCGCCAGTATTGCGGGTCGGTCTATGGCGTGGTCCCCGTGCAGCGAGGATACCTGCGTCCGGTGGGCGAATGGAACTTTGAGCACGTGACCGTCAAAGGGTCCACGATCAAGGTTGAGCTGAATGGCAATGTGGTTACCAACGCCGATGTGAGCAAGGTTCACGAGTACATGGCCAACAGCGCCCATCCGGGCATCACGCGGACCAAGGGCTCGTTCGGGTTCGCGGGCCATAATGATCCGGTGCAGTTCCGGAACGTTAAGATCAAGAAGCTGGATTAGGCCGGATGTGTGTTGACGTGAGATCGTGTGATCGTATCGAAGCCCCGCATATATGCATGCGGGGCTTTTCTTTACTCTACAGGATAGCTGGCGAGACCAAACATGTGTTTTAGAATCACGGTGGTGGCGGTTTCTGTCTTGCTGAGTGGCGTCATGGCATGGGCCGAGAGCCCGAGCAATTGGCCACGCTGGCGTGGCCCGCATGACAATGGCAGCAGTGAACTGGGGACTTATCCGGTCAAGTGGGATGCGGCCAAGAATCTGCTCTGGAAGGTGACATTGCCGGGCAAGGGGTGTTCAACGCCCATCGTCTATGGCCGGCGTATCTTCCTCACGGCGCCCGTGAATGGGCAGGATGCGGTCGTCGCTTTTGACTGGTCGGGGAAAACGCTGTGGCAGACGATTGTGGGAGCCGAACGCAAGGGCAAACATCCCAATGGGTCCGGGTGCAATCCGTCTCCGATCACCGATGGACAGGGGATCTTCGTCTATTTCAAGAGCGGCAATGTGGCGCGGATGGAGATGGACGGCAAGCTTGCGTGGAAGACCAATCTGCAAGCGAGATTTGGCAAGGACACTCTCTATTGGGACATTGGCACTTCGCCGGTGCTGACGGAGAAAGACGTGGTCGTGGCGGTGATGCACCACGGCGAATCCTACCTGGCGGCGTTTGACAAGCTGACCGGCGAACTGCACTGGAAGGTGGCCCGGAACTACCAGACGGCGGAAGAGGGAGACCACAGCTATGCGACCCCCATCGTCTTCCGACACAAGGGCAAAGAGGCGCTGTTGGTCTTGGGCGGAGAGCATCTGACGGCGCACGATGCGGCTGACGGGAAGGTCCTTTGGTTTTGCGGCGGTTTCAACCCGCAGGGCAAAAGCAACTGGGTGCCAGTCGCTTCGCCGATCCTCGTCGGCGATATCGCGGTGGTTCCAT
>JBLNDH010000254.1:0-3411 GCA_050261455.1 Bacillota bacterium | reverse complement strand
CCAACGGACAACCGAAGATCGCTGGGGAATTCCCTCGCGGCCTCACGAACCCCGGCCTAGACTGCCCCATGGGAGGAATGTTCATGACGAATTCCATTCCAGTTCTACTCGATACAGACATCGGCAGCGATATCGATGATGCGGTGGCGCTGGCGTATTTGCTGCAACAGCCACGCTGCGAACTGCTTGGCATCACCACCGTTACGGGCGATGTCGGCAAGCGGGCGGCTTGCGCGGAGGTCATCTGCCGGGCTACAGGACGCACGGACATGCCCATCCATTGTGGCGCCTCGAACGTCTTGCTCATCGGCCCCGGCCAGCCCCGTGTGCCGCACTACGAAGCCATCCGCAAACGACTGCACCAAACGAGTTGGCCCGCCAATACGGCGGTCGATTTCCTGCGTCAGACGATCCACGAGCGTCCGGGCCAGATCACCTTGCTGACCATTGGCCCATTGACCAACATTGCCTTGCTCTTCGCGATCGATCCGGAGATTCCAGGCATGCTCAGGCAGCTCGTCTCCATGGACGGAATCTACTTCCGCCAAGACCGGCGCGAATGGAATTCGCTGGTAGACCCGATCGCGACGGCCATCGTCTATGCCGCCAACACTCGGCAACATATCAGCATCGGTCTCGACGTGACGCTCCAGTGCCAGATGACCGCAGCGGAAGTGCGCGATCGGTTTCGCACGCCCCCGCTGGACATGGTCACGGAAATGGCGGACGTCTGGTTCGGCCACGCCGAGAAACTGACGTTTCACGATCCCCTCGCCGCCGCCACGATTTTCCGTCCCGAACTCTGCGACTATGTCAATGGCCATGTCGAAGTCAGCATCAACAACGAGGCCGGCCTGGCCGGGCTCACGTACTTTACCGAAGCACCGGACGGACCCCATCGCATAGCCAGGAGTGTCAAACCCGATGCCTTCTTCGCCGAGTTCTTCAGCATATTCACCCAGACGGGCAGTCCCACGCTTCTCTTCGGCGAACGCTCACGGACTTGACGCCCACGACTCCCTGAATCGAGTGTGTCATTCGAAGCCATCTTCCCTCCCAATGCCCAACCGCTGAAGTCCGTGGGCTTTCCATTCCACCCAACCAGTGCTCGCATGCCATGTTCATCCCCGCATAGCAGCGTATGGCAGCTGCGCCTATAATCTGCGGCTGTTGGGAGTTAATGGACCATGATCAAACCGGATGCAAAGACTCACGTCGGCTGTACGGATGATGCCTCGGATGCCTGCAAGGTCGAACCAGGCAAAGTGGATTTTCGCCGCATCGAGCAAGCCGTGCGTGAGATTCTGTTGGCAGTGGGCGAAGATCCGAATCGCGAAGGTCTGTTGCGCACCCCCAACCGCGTTGCCCGCGCCTACGCCGAGCTAATGGCCGGGCTCAACGAAGACCCGCGAACCCATTTGAAGACGGTCTTCCACGAACAGTATGACGAAGTGGTGCTGCTGCGGGATATCGAGTTCCACTCGCTGTGCGAGCACCATCTGCTGCCCTTCACCGGCAAAGCCCATGTGGCCTACCTTCCCGATGGTAAAGTCGTCGGCCTGAGCAAGCTGGCCCGACTGGTGGAAGGGTATGCTCGCCGGCCTCAGGTTCAGGAACGCCTCACCGGGCAAATCGCCGACGCCATCATGGAAGAGCTGAATCCGCTCGGTGCGGCCTGCGTCATCGAGGCCACCCACACCTGCATGACCATCCGCGGCGCCAGAAAGCCCGGCAGCGTCATGGTCACCAGCGCCCTGCGGGGCATCTTCAAGGAGAACCCCGCCACCCGTGCCGAGATCCTCTCCCTGATGTATGGCAGCGCCAATGGCAAGCTCTAAGAGCTGGGGCCACAACTTCTTCACGCCGGATTCGGAGCGCGGCGACGAACTGGATCGTCCGGTGAGTCTTCCCCCGTTCTATGAGCCTCGCCGAATTCACTCAGCTACGACTATAATCTTCCTAACATTCACAAAGGGAGCCCATCCATGAGCGACATCCAAACGCGGATTGAGCATTTCCGCAAAATGGCCAGCGACGACCCAAACAACGAGCTGGGCCACTTCTCCCTCGGCCGAGCCTATCTGGATGCCGGCATGATCGACGGCGCCATTGCTTCGTTCCAGCGTGTGCTCGAGCTGAACCCGCAGATGAGCCGGGCCTATCAACTCGTCGCCACCGCATTGCTCAAGAAGGGCCAGCGCGACCTGGCCATCGAGCGGCTGACGCAAGGGATCCGCATCGCGCATGAACGCGGCGATCTGATGCCCAAACGCGAAATGATCGAGATGCTGCAGGACCTCAACGCCCCAGTCCCCGAACTGAGCCGGATGGAAGCGCCTCGCCCCGTCGGCGAAGCCGAGGTCTTCTGCCAACACTGCCACCAGATCGGCCCGAAACTCGCCTCCCGGCCCTTCTCCAACGCCTTGGGCCAGCAGATCCAGGACAAAATCTGCCAACCCTGCTGGCGCGAGTGGGTCATGATGGGCACCAAGGTCATCAACGAGCTTCGCCTCCCCATGTCCGATCCCCAGGCCCAGAGAATCTTCGATCAGCACATGATCGAATTCCTCAACCTCGAGTAGGCCACCCAAGCCCCGCAACTGTCTTGCCATAGGGCCCGCGGACTCCGCTCCGCGGGTCTTCATTTGCGCCCCCGCCGCCAGCGACCCGGACTTCCCAAAATCGCCCCCGCATGGGGCAAACCACGCCTGGCCGTCACTACGGAATGCAGAGAGGACATGCCACCGCCAGGAACACGTCTTCTCCTGAGCAACACCCGAAGGTGACCGATCGATCGTGTACTGCTCCGATTCAGGCCGGCCTTGCACATATATCCTATCGAAAGGAGGTGCGATCGAGGGGGCGACAACACCATTGATCCTGTAACTCCACGCAAGACCGCTTCTATTCCCGTTCTCGCTAATCCATGCAATGAAAGGGGTTCTCTCATGACTTTATCGAAGAGTACGCGGATGGCATTCTTCCTTGCCATCGGGTTGGCTCTGGTTGGACTGGTGGTCGTCGCCGGCGTCCAGCAGATCGGCAACGCCAGCGGAATCATCGGCGGCGAATGGACCTATGCCAACAACTGCGGGTGCAGCGGCACGAGCAGTGAAACCTGTTCCAACGGCGATGACCCCATCTATGGGCATTGCTGCGGCGGCGGCAACACCTGGGTCTGCAACTCCGGCTCCGGCGGCACCTGCGGCGCTTCCGGTTTCGCTAACCAGTGCACCTGGGTCGCCGGTGGCGCTGAGCCGCACCCGAACATCTGCAGTGATACCTACGATTCGTCCTGCTCCAACGATCCCGTTTACCAGGCGGCATAAGTTCTGATGCCGGCCATGGAGTTGGGCGCCAGTGCCGGCGCCCAACTTCCACTTAAAACAAGTCGCAGAACCCCGGTACCCG
>JBLNDH010000253.1:0-3822 GCA_050261455.1 Bacillota bacterium | reverse complement strand
CAGCCCGGGGACCTCTTCGGGCCGTGGCTTTTTATCGAAGCCCGGGCGGCGATGGCCAAGCTGACGAAGCTGGTGGCGATGCTCGGGCCCTATGGGGGCGGCGAGTACGAACTGCTGGAACGGACCGGCAGCAGCGGCTGGAAGCCGTCATGGTCGGAAGCGGTGGCGGCAGCCAGCAACGACTTTAATCAGGATGCGGTGGGTTCTTCGCTCGATGGCTCGCAAATGCTTTCCTACGGGGTGCAGGATGGCCGGGGTCAATACTCGTGCGATCTGTCGGCGGCGAGGGGCAAGACCACGGCGGGATCGGCGGCCCGGCAGGGGGTGGCGTGCCAGGTGAAGTTCTATGCCGCCCATACGTTGAATGGGGTGGGATGCATCTTCGACGCCAATGGGCAGCCGGTGGTGAATTCGCCCGAAAGCGGCCCGCTCTGGCACTGCTGGTGCACGCGAAGCGGGGATGGGATCGCCGACGTCTGGTCGGACTATCTGGGCTCGCTGGAGCGGCCGACGCTCTGCGAGGCCCCGGAGCCCCGCCCGGAGCCCCTGTCGTCCGAGGAGCGGCGGCGGGGGTATCTGCCGATGGAACTGTATTGGATCGCTGTGATCGACTTTGGGGTGTCCGGGGGCTTTGCATACGTGTGAGTGGGGAAGATCGAATGGGCCTTAACGGGCGTTCGATCGACATTTGAGGAACTTTTAAAGCCGGGGCAAAATCGCCCGGCTGATTCCCTGCGCAGGGGTCGCGTCTAAATTGCGTGGCTGAAAATCTAAAGTTGGGTGGCCGACTACAGGCGTAAAAGGGGAAGGTATCGGAAGTTTCGACGAGGAGGATTTGCCCTTGACCGCGAAATGGTTGCAGGGGAAGATAATCCTTGTATCCGGATGGAGTGATGGTTAAAACACCCGCACAACCCGACGCCCTGCTGGGGTGGATGGAGGGCTTGGCCGATCCAACGCGGCTGAGGTTGCTTCGGCTGTTGGAGCAGCATGAACTGGGGGTGGTGGAGTTGTGCGATGTGCTGCAGTTGCCGCAATCGACGGTGAGCCGGCATTTGAAGGTGCTGGGGGATCGAGGGTTTGTGCGGAATCATCGCGAGGGGACGACGCATTTGTACCGGATGGTTGCGGACGAGTTGGCGGGGCCTGCCCGGCGGTTGTGGCTGCTGGCGAGGGATCAGACGCAAGGGTGGGCGACGTGTCGGCAGGATGAGTTGCGGCTGGAGCGGCGGCTGCGGGATCGACAGGCGGACAGCCAGGCTTTTTTCGCGGGGGCGGCCGGACAGTGGGACAAGCTTCGGGCGGAGTTGTACGGCCAATCGTTTACGCTGTCGGCGATGCTGTCGCTGTTGCCGGCGAATTACGTGGTGGCGGACCTGGGGTGTGGCACGGGGCCGATCATTGCGCAGTTGACGCCGTATATCCGACGGGTGATTGGTGTGGACAACTCGTTGGCCATGCTGAAGGCGGCGCGGAAACGGCTGGCGGGAGCGGAGAATGTGGAATTGCTCCATGGCGACGTGGCTGCGGTTCCGATTGAGGATTGCACGTGCGATGCCGTGTTGCTGATTTTGGCGCTGACGTATGTGCCGGACCCCGCGGGGGCGTTGCGTGAAATGGCACGGATTCTCAAGCCGGGTGGGCGGGCGGTCATCGTGGATCTGTTGCCGCACGATCGCGAAGAGTTTCGGCGGCAGATGGGCCAGACGTGCCTGGGGTTTGAGCCGTCGATGGTAGAATCGATGATGGCTGCGGCGGGTCTGGAGTATGCCAGGGTGCGTCCGCTGGCCCCGGAGCCGAATGTGAAGGGGCCGGCGTTGTTTCTGGCGACGGCGCAGCGCCCGAAGGGGGATTTTGAGGCCAAGGGCAGATGACAGGAGAGGTGTCTGGTGGAGAATGTGGAAAGGTCACAATCTCAGGGTATTCCGGCGATGCCTGCTGAACGGCACAGTCGACTTCGGCGCGTTTTCATTGTCTGCTTAGTTGCGATGGGGGCATTGTTGGTTGCCGGCGAGGGGATTGCGCGTTTCGGGATTGGATTGGGCGATCCGCCTCTGTCGATTGCCGATCCGGAGATTGAGTATCTGTTCAAGCCGTCGATGAGCTATCACCGTTTTGGCCGTCACATCAGCTACAACGCTTATTCGATGCGTAGTGGCCCAATCACGCCGGCGCGAAGCGATCCGGCGGAGGTGCGGGTGATGGTTTTGGGAGACAGCGTTATCAACGGCGGTGTGTTGACGGACGATTCGGAACTGACGACGGCACGGCTGCAGTTGCGCTTGCGCGATACGCTGCAGAGACCGGTGTACGTCGGGAACATATCCGCCGGTTCCTGGGGGCCGCCGAACATGCTGGCGTACACCCGGCGGTTTGGGTGGTTTGATGCCAATGTCGTCGTGATCGTGTTGTCGAGCCATGATTACTGCGATGTGCCGACGTTCCAGCCGATCGTGGGCGTGAACCCGGCATTTCCGGACCACGCTCCGGTGCTGGCGTTGCAGGAATTGGTAGCCCGGTATGTGTTGCCTCGTGTTGCCCGGTTGCGGGCTTCGGCGGAGAACCTGCAGGTGACGCCGGCGACACAGAAGGATATCGATACCGCATTGGAGGCGATCCGGCAGATGGTGCGATCGGCACGGGCCGCGGGGGCGCGCGTGATCATTGCCCAGCATCTGGAGGCAGGCGAACTGGGTGGGCACGAGATGCCCGGGCACGCCGCGATTGCGGGCGTGGCAAAGGAGTTGGATGTGGACCTGGTGCAATTGGGCCCCGTGTTTGAGCAGGCTCAGAAAGCCGGGCAGACGGTTTACCACGACAAGGTGCATCCGACGCCGCGGGGCCAGCAGATGATTGCGGATACGTTGTTGCCGCACATCGTGGCTATGTTGCAGCCGGCCAGCACGCAGGCGGCGGCGCAGCGAGTTGTGAAGTAGAGGCAGCGGACGTTGTATTGTTGGATTCTTGGAGAAGGCGCGGCGGCTGATCCAATTGCCCCGCACCAGTAAGTGGAATGAATGCCGAGTCCTTCTGTGGACGTCGGTTCAACCAAAAGGAGATTGTAGATGACGCAGACAGTGAATAAGCCGGGCAAGGGCGCCGGCCATGCCAAGGGGCTGGAGTATTGGGTTGCCGATCTGAAGCTGGCCGATTGGGGCCGCAAGGAGATTAAGCTCGCCGAGCAGGAGATGCCGGGGTTGATGTCCGTTCGCGAGCAATACCGCAAGGAGCAACCCCTCAAGGGTCTGCGGATCATGGGCTCGCTGCATATGACGATTCAGACGGCCGTGCTGATCGAGACGCTGACGGCGTTGGGGGCGCAGGTGCGTTGGTGCTCGTGCAACATTTTCTCCACGCAGGACCATGCGGCGGCGGCGATTGCGGTGGGTCCCAATGGCACGCCGGAGAACCCCCAGGGCGTTCCTGTTTTTGCCAAGAAGGGTGAGACGCTGGAGGAGTACTGGTGGTGTACGGAGCGGGCGTTGGATTTTGGCAATGGCCAAGGGCCCAACCAGATTGTGGACGATGGCGGCGACGCCACGCTGCTGATCCACAAGGGTTATGAGTACGAGAACGCCGGCCGGGTGCCGGAGCCGAGCGCGAACGATTCGGAGGAGTGGAAGGAAGTCTTGAAGGTCCTGGCCAAGTGCCTCAAGCAGGATTCGCAGCGATGGCACCGCGTGGCCAAGGGCGTCCAGGGCGTTTCCGAGGAGACCACGACCGGCGTGCATCGCCTCTATGAGATGCAGAAGAACGGATCGCTGCTCTTCCCGGCGGTGAACGTCAACGACTCGGTCACCAAGAGCAAGTTCGACAACCTGT
>JBLNDH010000252.1:0-5554 GCA_050261455.1 Bacillota bacterium | reverse complement strand
AGGTCATCTCCGGCGGCGAGCGTCGCCGCGTCGCCCTCTGCCGCCTGCTCCTGCAGAAGCCCGACATCCTCATCCTCGACGAGCCCACCAACCACCTCGATGCCGAATCCATCGCCTGGCTGGAGCAGCACCTGCACCGCTATCCCGGCACGGTCATCGCCGTCACCCACGACCGCTACTTCCTCGACAACGTCGCCGGCTGGATCCTGGAACTGGACCGCGGCGAAGGCATCCCCTGGAAAGGCAATTACTCCTCCTGGCTGGAGCAGAAAAAGGCACGCCTGGCCGTCGAGGAAAAATCCGAAACCAGCCGCCAGAAAGCCCTGCAGCGCGAGCTGGAATGGGTCCGCCAATCCCCCCGCGCCCGCCAGGCCAAGTCCAAAGCCCGTATCGCCGCCTACGAGGCCATGCTCAACCAGGACGTCCGCGAGAAGGAAAAGGAAGTCGAAATCTACATTCCCCCCGGCCCGCGCCTCGGCCAGAAGGTCATCGAGGCCATCAACGTCACCAAAGGCTTCGGCGACCGCGTCCTCTTCCAGAACCTCTCCTTCGTCATGCCCCCCAATGCCATCGTTGGCATCATCGGCCCCAACGGTGCCGGCAAAACCACCCTCTTCCGCATGATCACCGGCCTGGAAACCCCCGACGCCGGCCAGTTCAAGCTCGGCGAAAGCGTCGAACTTGCCTACGTCGAACAGACCCGCGACATGGACCCGGCCAAGAGCGTCTGGGAAATCATCTCCGACGGCCAGGACCTCATCCGCCTCGGCAACAACCAGGTCAACTCCCGCGCCTACGTCTCCCGTTTCGGCTTCACCGGCACCGACCAGCAAAAAAAGGTCGGCAACCTCTCCGGCGGCGAACGCAACCGCGTCCACCTGGCCCGCATGCTCCGCCAGCATGCCAACGTCATCCTCCTCGACGAACCCACCAACGACCTCGACGTCAACACCATGCGCGCCCTCGAAGAAGCTTTACAGAACTTCGCTGGCTGCGCCGTCGTCATCAGCCACGACCGCTGGTTCCTCGATCGCGTCGCCACCCACATCCTCGCCTTCGAAGGCGATTCCCAAGTCATCTGGTGGGATGGCAACTACTCCACCTACGAAGCCGACCGCAAAGCCCGCCTCGGCCTCGCCGCCGACCAACCCCACCGCATTAAATATCGCAAGCTCACCAAAGCCTGACCCCATCCCCCTACCACGACCACTCGCCGCCCGCGCCCCCAGCGCGGGCGGTTATTTTTCCAACTCTTGCCCTCATCTCCTCGCCCCTCCCCCCTCCCTTCGTGCCTACGTGCCTCTTGCCTCTCCAAATCCTCCGCGACAATTTGACACCCGCCCAACCTTCCGCTATCAAAATGCCTCCAAAATGCGTCCTGCGTTTGACTAGAAAGCCATTTTCCATGGGCCACGATCAAGCAACCGACTCCGCCAGCAGGGGTCCTTTTGTCCCCCGCCCGGACTTCGAGTCCATTGTCAATCGAAGTCCGGCCGTCGCCTTCCTCTGGCGCGTCGCCGATGGCTGGCCCGTTGATTTTGTCTCCCAAAGCGTCAGCCAGTTTGGTTACACCGCCGAAGAATTCCTCGCCGGCCAAGTCTCCTGGCCCGGCATCACCCACCCCGACGACGTCCCCCGCCTCGAAGCCGAGCTCCAACGCTACTTTCGCGACGGCATCGACGAGTTCAACCAGGAATACCGCCTCTTCGACAAAGCCGGCCAGATCCGCTGGATCGAAGACCGCAACGTCATCCTCCGCAACCCCCAAGGCCAGATCACCCACATCCAAGGCATCATCTTCGACGTCACCGACCGCAAGCTCACTGAACAAAAGTGGCAATCCCGCATCGTCCTCGAGCGGCTCATCGCCGAGCTCTCCACCCGCCTGATCAGCCTCAACCCCCAAAAGATCGACCAGGGCATCGATCACGTTTTGGCTGAAATCGGGCGGCACGCCGGCGTCGATCGCAGCTACATCTGCGTCTTCCACGATAGCCAAACCCGCGCCACCTGCACCCACGAATGGTGCGCCCCGGACATCCCCCCCGCCATCGATCAGATCAAGGGTGTTTCCGTCGAGCTGTTCCCCTGGCTCACCCGTCGCCAGCTGCACGGCGAAGTGGTGTACATCCCCAACGTCAACGATCTACCCGCCGAAGCCGCCGCCGAAAAGGCCGGCCTCGCGAGCATCTCCATCCAGTCCATGATCACCGTGCCCCTCTTGGGCACCGACCGTGTCATCGGCATCGTCGGGTTCGACTCCGTACGCAGCGCCAAGAACTGGACCGAGGATGTCATCGAACTCCTTCGCCTCGTTGGCCAGATGCTGGTCAACGCCCTTCAATGCAAACAGGCACAGGAAGCTCTGCAACAGGCCCACAGCGAGCTCGAATCCCGCGTCGTCGAACGCACCGCCCAACTCGCCGCCGCCAACCAATCCCTCCTCCAGGAAATCGCCGAACGCAAACGCGCCGAAGAGGAACTGCACCGCCGCCGTCAGGAGTTCCTCACCCTCGTCGAGAATACCCCCGATATCATCGAACGCTTCGACCGCCACCTCCGCATACGCTATGTCAATCCCGCCATCGAGCCCCCCACGGGAATCTCCCCCAAGGCCATGATCGGCAAGACCAAACGCGAAATCGGCATGCCCCCCCTCATCTGCGAGCTGTGGGAGACATCCCTCCACACCGTCTTCTCAACCGGGCACGGAACTTCCATCCAGTTCGAATTCCCCACCCCTTCCCGCCAGAATCGCTATTACCATGCCCGTTTCGTCCCCGAGCTGGCCACCAATGGATCGATCCCATCGGTCCTCTGCATCATCCGCGACGTCACCGAAGCCAAGCTGGCCGAGGAAAACCTCCGCCAGGCCAAGCAGGCCGCCGAAGCCGCCAACGAGGCCAAAGACCGCTTCCTCGCCATCCTCAGCCACGAGCTGCGTGCCCCGCTTTCCCCCGTGCTCCTCGCCGCCAGTGCCCTCGAAGCCAACCCACAACTGCCCGCTCCCCTCCGCCAGGAGGGAGGCCTGATTCGCCGCAACATCGAAATGGAGGCCCGCCTCATCAACGACCTGCTGGACCTCAACCGCATTGCCCACGGCAAGCTCGAACTGCAACCCCGCACGATCGACCTTCATCTCAAGATCCGCAATGCCGTCGACCTCTGCCGAACCGAGTTGCAGGACAAACGCCTGAACCTCTCCCTTCACGCCCTCGCCTCCGAATATCACGTCCATGGCGACGGCGGCCGCCTGCAGCAGATCCTCTGGAATCTCATCCGCAACGCCGTCAAATTCACCCCCGTCGCCGGCCACATCTCCCTTTCCACCAGCAACCCCCAGCCCGGCATCCTCCGCATCGAAATCGCCGATGACGGCATCGGCATCGAGCCTCAACACCTGCCCCACATTTTCAACGCCTTCGAGCAAGGCGATCCCGCGATCACCCGGCAGTTCGGGGGCCTGGGGCTCGGCCTGGCCATCTGCAAGGCACTCGTCGAGGGTCACCACGGCTCCCTTCGCGCCCACAGTGCCGGCCCCGGCAAAGGCGCCACCTTCATCGTCGAACTACCCACCTGTCCCGCCCCCGCGCAGTCCTCACCACACTCGATCCCCGACGCTCCGCCCACTCCCCTTCCCTCCACGGTCCCCACCAGCTCCGCCGCCCAACCCCCGGATCGGCCGCTCCGGCTCCTTGTCGTCGATGACCATGAGCTCACCCTCCGAACCCTCGTTCGCCTGCTGAAGGCATCCGGCCACTCCGTCCGATCCGCCAGCAACGTCGCCTCCGCCAAAGCTCTGGCCGACCAGGAATCCTTCGACCTGCTCATCAGTGATCTGGGATTGCCCGATGGTTCGGGCTATGAATTGATGGAATACGTCCGGCAGCACCACCAGTTCCCCGGCATCTGCCTCACCGGCTACGGCATGGAGCAGGACATCCTTCGCAGCAAACAGGCCGGCTTCGCCGAACATCTCACCAAGCCCGTCGATATCACCCGCCTCCTCACCGCCATCACCCGCGCCGCCCGCCCCTCATCTTCCTGTTAAACACACCCCCTCTGACCCCTGGCCCCTCACCCCTGACCCCTGCCTCTACTTCCGCCTCATCCCCAATATGCTCATAAAGAAGCTCGACAGGATCGTCTGGAACCCCAAGACCGTCAGCATCGCCCCGGGGATCACCCACCGCATCGTCCGCTCATACTCCAGGGGCCCGAACCCCACCAGCCACCATTGATTCACCGCCCCCAGGAGCAGCCCCACCCCCACCGCCAGCGACAGCGCCCCCACCAGGAGCCCTCGCTCCAGGTTCACCAGCTGATAAAGCCGCGCCATCCGCGGGTCCGGCGGCATCAGTCCCTCGCTGATCGCAAAGGTCTTCGTGAACACCGCAAACACAATCGACTGATACCCACACAGGATCGCCATCGTCGCAAACAACAGCGTGTGAATATCAAACGTCGCGCCCCACAACGTCAGCCGCGGCATCGCCACCGCATACCCCAACAGCCCCAGAACAATCAGCACCATCCCCGGCACCAGAAACAGCCACCTCGGCGTGTACATCAGGTACAGCCGCAAATGCCGCCATCCATCCCGGAACGTCTTCAGGTGCGGCGCGTGCGCCTTGCGCCCATCTGGATGCAGCGTGATCGGCACCTCGGTGACCTTCGCCCGGTACAAGCTCGCCTTGATGATCATCTCCGTGGCGAACTCCATCCCCGTGCACCGCTGGTCCAGCCGCTGGTAAAACTCCCGGCTGAACGCCCTCAGCCCGCAATGCACGTCATTCACCGTCGAGTGAAACCACCACTTCGCAATCGCCGAGAACATCGGGTTCCCCCACCACCGGTGCAGGAACGGCATCGCCCCCTGCTCCACCGTCCCGCCCCCCGACGGCAGCCGGCACCCCTGCACCAGCTCATACCCCTCCCGCAGCCGCGGCATGAATTTGCTGATCTCCCCAAAATCGTAACTGTCGTCCGCATCCCCCATGATTACGTACTTCCCCTTCGCCGCCGCGATCCCCCCCATCAACGCACTGCCATACCCCTTCATTTCCACCGGCACCACCCGAACCCCCAGCTTCCGCGCAATCTCCCGCGACCCATCCGTCGAGCCATTGTCCGCCACGATGATCTCCCCCGCGATCCCGTTCTCCTCCAGGGCCCGCTGCGCCTTGCGAATGCACGCCGCCAGAGTGTCCGCCTCGTTCAAACAGGGCATCACCACCGACAACTCAATCGTCTGACGATCCACCGCCGCCGCCATCGGCGCCGCAACCGCCATGACCTCCTCGCCTGTTACCGCGCTCATCGACACTCCGCGTCACGCCCCCTCTGTCCCCTGCGTCTTCAGCCCCAAAGGGCCGTCTATCGTGTAGGGCACGTTATTGCGTGCCGCTCCTCTTCAGCCCCGAAGGGGCGACCGTCAATAGCCAGGGGCGTCAGCCCCTGGAACTCCGACCCCCGACCCCTCTCCGCTGCCCCCTACTCCCCAGCCCCAACGGGGCGAAAGAACCGCACTCACGCCACCCCACCATCCTCTCTG
>JBLNDH010000251.1:0-10056 GCA_050261455.1 Bacillota bacterium | reverse complement strand
GCAAGAGCCGGGTGGTGGTGAAAGACTAAAGCGATTGTTGCGCCCGTATGGCGATCTTACCGCCCCGCTACGCGGGGCTTTTCTTAAATGCATGGGCAAGTGAGCCCATGCCACGGTCGCGCACGGGCAAGATGCCCGTGCTACGTTGTAGTTAGCGCCCGCTACTGAATCGAAAACTGCTGTAGCTACGCGTCTAGAAGTGATTTCATAGCCGGGATGAGATCCGGGTCGTCGCTCCGCTCTGAGCCCGGCGTAGGGGTTGTGAAACAATTCCTCAGCGATCTGTCCTCAGCACTCAGTACCCATTGATTGGCACTCATCGCTGATCGTATCTGCGTTCATGGGCATTGATCTGCGGCCCAGCGGCCAGGCCAAAAAAGAACCCCCGGGCCCTCCAGCGCCGGGGGTAACGTCATCGTAAGGCTACTTCACTCAATCGGTGGGAACGGGGATGATCTTGAGCTTGTCCGGGCCGGCGGAGCGATCGATGATAAACGCCTTGCGCTGCTCCCATTCAAGGCACGGCAGATTCGTATCCGCCTCCCGCCAACCCTGCACCACGATATAGACCGTAAATGTATCGGACCGCGTGGTAATCAGGTTGCTGACGCGATTGGTGATCAGGAAACGATCGTCGTAGCCGGTCTTGAGGGTGTCGGCGATGTAGTTGCCAACGTTGGCGGGACTACCAAAGGTGGCGAGATTACTGGCAGCTTCGCGAAGTTCGGGAACGCGGTTCAGATCCAAGATGGTGCGGAAGGCATCGCAGTACTGTGGATCGGCCGTGGGCATCTTCGCTGCACGCCAGGTGGGATTACAATAGTTGCGTCGGAATGTGTCAATATTCCGCGCCAACTTCTCCGTATTGTCCACATGAATCAATCCAGCAGCGTCGGGAACCAGCGGCAACATCGCCAGGACTTTCGTCGGTGCCGTATTGATGTTGATCTTTCCATGCGACGGAACCGTCTCATCCCGGCCCTCGTACATCTGGCTGTCCAACTGGTCCGAACTGGCAACAGGCCTGGGTGACGTACCGGGATACGTCGCGGGATCGGCGTTCGGGAAAAAGTCCTCGGTCGGGGCTTCCACATCCAGGTATTCGAATATTCGCCCCGTCCAGTCATACATGTCATTGGCAATCAAACTGGCCGTAATCGGCATCAGTGGGCAGAATCGCCCCACCTGCTCTCTGATCTCCGGGTACGTTGACAGAGTGCCAGAGGGCTCATTGTTATCCGTCAGAGTGTCCTCGGCAAACGCGCTGTCCATGGTGACCGCGTTCATTTCGACCACCTTCGTGCCAGTAAGGTCCCGAATGGTATACGCACCAATGAACGGCACCTGCAGGATGTCGGCGTTGCGTGCAAAGCCGCCGAAGGGATAGACATTAACCGTCATCCCGACCGGCTTTGGAGGTATGGCCAGCGTAGTATGCCATGGAATCACACAGGTGCGGTCATAGCTGCTACCTGAGTTGGCCGACCCCAGGTTGATGGGCTGCTTGCCCGTCGGCACGCTGCTGTGCCAGGGGTCGTACTGCCGCTTGTTCGCATTGAGCCGAAGATTCGCCTGTGGATCGTTCGGGTCCAAGTTCAGATCATACTTGTTCGGCTGGTAAGTTACCTCGTCAATACCCTGATGTCGGCGACTAGCCTTGGTCCCCACATACCGCCCAGGATAGACGAACTTCCACAGATTCGTCGTCGAGTTGGCGCGAACATAGTGCCAGACATTTGCCCATGAGTTCCGATACGTGGTCTTGTTATCCATGGGCGACAACGTAAGCCCCGTAAAATCGAATTGATCAACAGGGACCATTCGCTCCAGTGGTTCGGTCGTCGAGTTCGGGTCGGTCGGGCGCAGTAGCACCAACTCATGATCGAATGCCGTGAGCGTCTGCGAATTGGACAAATCCGGCACAGCATGGACATTCGTCGGAGTCTTTGCGCTCTGGGGGCGGTAGGCCGCGCCCTTGCCCGAAACGCCGTAGTTCTCCAACACCACGTAGTCCCCAGGTTGCACAGTAATGGCCCCGAGCGTAGCAAGGTGCGTCAGAGTGGTTGTCTTGCCGAGGCTAGGCCCCTTCCGTTCGATAATCGCCAGCTTCCAATTGTTCAGCGAAATTGCCGTACTGTAGGGGTTGTACAGCTCAATCGCGATATACCCATGTGGATTCGTCATCTCCCCACCCGGCATGATGCTATGGTCGGACGTATCGTTGTTCGCATAGACCTCCGTAATAAACGGCTGCGGTCGCATGCCATAGACGCTGACGTCAAACTGCCGGTTCTTCCCGTCGTACATCGTAAAGTTGCGAGTCGGGACATACTGGTTCTTAGTTGAGTCGTTACTGGTGCGAAGCGAGACGGTGTTCACTGCCGCCAGCGCCGAGCGAAGAACCATCATCTGATATGCACTGAGGGAGAACCTGCCTGCCGCATTCGGGGACTGCGGATCGCGAATCGACGAGCGAAACATCCGCAGCAGATTCTCGGGATGACTGGTGGAGGTGGGCGTCGCGGTGGAGTCAGTGAACTCCATGCCCCGGTAGTTGTTCTCGCGGCTTTCCTTTAGCGCCGTCGGATTCCCAGCCGCGGCTTGCTCGTAAGGACAAAGGGTACCGTTGTCGGGGTCGCTCATAGCCATGAAATACGCCCGCCACAATTCTGGGAAACCGGCCGTATTGATCGAGGCTTTGGACAGCCCACACACATAGGGCTGAGGATCCCAACAGTGCGGATTCCAGCCGTACCCTGCTATTGAGCTCCACAGACTATCCTTTGTTGGAGAGACGGAAGGGGTAGAGTTGTCCGGCCCAATGTACATGTAGGTGAGCCTGTACTGGGCGCTGCCGGAGCCGAAGGGACACGAGACAATATCACCAATATAGTACTTGGTGCCAGAGCTGTAGTCTCCACGGTAACGGGACCGCGGGAAACGCTGATTTGGCTGACTCAGACAAAGCATGCCGGGATACAGCACGTCACTCCAGGCGTAGCCCTGGCCAAAGAACAAGCCAGCCCAAGGCACGTTCAACCCATTGCTCTTCACCTGAATCAGATTGGTAACCGGATTGTGCCCCGTCAGCAGCGGGCGCACCGAGCGGAAACGCGGCGGGACTGCAATACTTGTGTCGCTCACGGCCACATTGACCGGAGCCCCCATGCGGATCGAACCGCGTTTATCATCGTAGTTCAGGTGCCTGAACCACCAGTCCACCTCGTCGGCCGGGAAAGATTTGAAGGTATTGTGCGGATCGTCGGTGTAGTTCGGAGCCGAGCGTACCAGCGAATCGATGCGGGCGTTGAACGGCCCTCCCTGGTGGGCCTCGAAAACTCGCTGCTCCAGAGCCGTCAGCGAATCGCGGATGTCGTCGGTTTCCGGATCGACGCGAAGCATGCAGAAGCGGTACGCCAGCGCCGCAGTACTGGCATCATCGAATGCCTGGAATCGGAAAGTTCCGCGTACAGACGGGGCTGGCGGATTGTAATTCGAAACGCGATTCAGCCCTGGATGCTCCATGCGTCTTGCCAGTTGCATGGATAACGCCTCCCCCAACGTGGTATACGCATAGTCCGTCAAACGCGAATAAACCTCAACATCGAGAGGACCCGGCCCCATGCGTCTTTCGGCAATCGGCTCCACCGATGGTATCCACTGGTCCCACTTGGTGTCACTTCCCTTCGTCCACTGATCAACAAAGCCAAACCGATAGTCATCAATCGCCCACAACTCGTAGCCCGCGTTCGGTCTAGGACCAAAGTCTTTCTCCGCCATGAACAGCTCACGCAGGCCGATGCTCGACGGGAAGAAGGTGCGCAAGCCCTGGGTAGTGGGGTCAAACGGGTTGCCGGTGGTGGGATTGTAACTGGCGTCGCCACGCGTCCGGGCGGTGTTGATGTTGATGGCGGAGCTGTTGTCGATGATGCGGGCGCCCATGTAGTACGTGACACCCTGGACCGGGCCGGACGAGAGCCGGTAGAGCACCGAATCGGCAATGCCGTCGCCATCGGCATCGGCTGCCAGGTAGATGTACGGATTGCCGTTGTTGGGGACGTAAGTGTGCGAGATGTCCGGGCTCACGAACTGAAAGCCCGGATACGTTCGCACCTTGTTGCGATAGGCCTCGACAGGGTAGTTGTTGGGATAACTCAGAGTGACCCAATTGGGACGAGCGATGAACCGGTTCGCGCCATCACCACTGGTTCCGTTCCCCGCCTTCAACAGTGTCGCCACCTCATAAGCCCAGTTCACATTGTTGGGCGCATTGACCGGCGGCCACATGGGCGGAAAGTAGCGGTCGTCTTCAAGGTCGGGATGGAGCTTGCCGGTGATGAACCGCCAAGTCGCCGGATTGCTCTTGATATGGTACGGCGTATCGGGGTCCAGCGATTGCGGCAAGCGATCGGCCAACCACGAACAGGTGCGTGGCCCGGTCACGGGATTGTCGATGTCGCGTGCGATGACATCCTTGACCAGCTTCTCCGCCTGGGCGATGTAGGCGTCGCGTGAGCTTTCCTTTTCGGCGTTCGCGACGCTGTTCTGGGCGTTATAGCGATCCAGGCGTGCGGTGGCGATGTAGGCGGTGCCGATCAATGCAATCATGGTCAACACGGCCACGACGATCACCAGCACCGAACCGCGCCGGGGTTTGCTCGTCCAAAATGGCTTGTTGTTTCTCTCACACATGTCAACCTCACAATTGCTCACAACAGCTAGCCGCCGTCCCTCGAGCTACTCCGTCAATTTAAACACATACTCGACGGTCTGCCCCTCTGGCAGCCGGCCGTCGACATCGCTCAACGTCATCACGATCCGGATCATGCTGGGCACGCCGACGGGCGAATTATCCAGCTCATCAGCATTCCACGTGCAGTTGTAGACCAGGTTCATGCCCGGGCGAGGATTCGTGTAGGTGCCGTAGTCGTTCGGCGGCCTGGGGATGTTAAGACCATTGCTGGCATCGATAGTCTGACGCGTCTTCGGATCCCAAAAGGTGAGAATCTCGAAGCGTTGAATGGCAGTTCGTGCGTCAGTGTTGTTCAATCCCGCAACATCTGCCAAGGGCAGGACATCCTCGCAAGTCAGTGCCTTGAGAGGATAGGTTGGGATGGATGGCTGGCCATTTGCAAAGTCATTCCGTCGATCCGCATTCCGCGGCATTCCGTACCAGCGGATCTTCTTGGTGGCTCTGGCCACCTGGGCAGCGCTGTTCGGGTTGAAGTTGTTGTAGTCGATGGGATCCGGGATCAGGACATAATCGATCTCGCCATCGCCGCCGGTGACTGAGTTGTCCGTCGTTCCGTTCGCATTTTGCTTGATGAAATCGCCGGCAAATTCGATGGCAAACTGCGTCACGCCACGCTGCAGGAAGGGCACGGTCAACGCCACTTCGGTGGCCTGTTGCTCCGCATCCGAAGTGCGGGTGACCCAGGGCTTGCAGTTGAAGCGATAATCGAGGGCGTTCATCAGGTCGTCAACAACGGCATTGTAGTACTCGTCACGGAACCAGCGGATCGTGGCATCCGCCATGTCCAGCCGCGATTCCGCGATCATCCAGCGGCGCCGAACCTGAGCAGAGCTATTGCTGCTTTCCTTCCCCAACGGACGCAGCAACGTATTCGACCGCCACAGGTAGCTCTGACCAGGCTTGCCAGCGAAATCCTTCAGCAGGATCGCCATACGCCCGAAGCACCAGTCATCGGAGAAGAAGTTTTTGACATTGTCCTGGGCATTGGCTTCGCCGGGATCGTAATATCGGCCACCGTGAGCTTTCTCCACCGCGGAGGGTTTGGCCGGCATCGTCGGCACGCGCAGGTGGCCGTACCAGACCCACGCTTCGGTGCTCTTGTCCGGCGAAACCAGCGGCCAGCCATTTGCGGAGTTTAGCGGGAATATCTCACCGGTCTGGGATTGAAACGGCGTAATCGCGTTGCGGGCGAAGAACCCGATGCGGTCAATGCGGTGATTGCGCTCGTTGTAGTTAAAGGGATAGGCGTAACTGGACTCGGCGGGGATGTTCCCTTCCTTGCCGTCGCTGTTGAGGTCGATCGTCTGGGGCCTGCCATCGGGATCGTTGTTCATGTCGGCGCGGTTGCGGAAGGCGAACTGCTGCATGGAGTAGATGGTGAGGCAAGGCATCTCGCTGATGGGCACCACGTGGGTGAAGTCGCGATTCAATTGCTGCTCGGTGGCCCGCATGGAGCGGGTCATCTCCTCGACGGCCAGCCCGGTGCTGGTGGTCTTGGTGGCAGCTTGGAACACCGCATTGATGCCAGCGACCAACATCAAGACCATGGCAATGGAAATCATCAGCTCGATGAGCGTGAAGCCGGCCGTCCGTCGGCAGGGCATACGATGGAGTATGGACAAGTCTCGCATGGTGATCTCACTGCCAATCGACATCGACGGTCACGGGCATCGCAAACAGATCCTGGGCCGCGCCTTCGAACATGCTCGCATTGCGTTTGGTCGGATCGCCCGCCGCCGGATCCGCAGGATCGACGTACCCTCGCCCGACCATGAATCCGGTGGCTGGGTTTTTTTTGCTGCCCACTGGGGGGATGTTCTCCCAGTCACTGGCCATGTCGTATCCGGGCATCAACTCCCAAACGCCCATGCCCAGATCCGGTCGCTTCACGCCGAGGCGATAAAACCGCCCGTTGGCCTGGCGAGCCCGTATGTGATCGGAGGGATACCAGTCATTGGCCACCAGCACGAACGCCCCTTCCGCGGCAGCGGGTTCATCGTATGCGGAAAAGTTAGGCCTCATCTGGGGACGGGACACGGGCCTGGAAAACTCGATCAGGTCCGGACCGGAATCGCCGTCGGTGAGCCGGAAACAAACCAGTTTCGGCTGGAACGTGAAGGAGGATCGATTGGACCCTTTGACCTTAATGGCGGATTCGTCGTAGGTTGCTTTGTTCCGGCACGCCACGGCCACCAAGTAGACCTCGTACGATGCGTAAGTTGGCTTTCCGGGTGGCGGGTAGCCCGGGTCCTCGTAGAACATGGGCCTGCACATCTTGTAGCCCAGCGGGACCCACGCATAGCGCGGATCAGACTTGTTAATCAGATTTCCCTTGATTTTGTCGAAAAGCGTATACTTTGCAGCAGGAACACTACCAACGTACGTGTTCAAATCGTTGAATGGGCGAACAATGCCCCACCCGCCGATCAACGGGCCGCCAACATATTGATACTTGTCAATGTCGTACGGGTACGGAAAGCTAGTACCAGGCATCAGTTCGAAGTCATTGAACGTCACCGACTGCATGATCTTCGCCCCCGCCTTGGCGACGATGATGCCATTGGTGTCGTCGCGATTGGCTTGGCTCTGCTGGATGGCGACGGGGAAGATCGCGGCCACCATGATGAAGCCGATGCCCAGCAGCATCACGGCGAAGAGCACTTCCGTGAACGTGAAGCCCCGCCGGTTGACGTTTGGCAACCGCCCAATTCGCACGGGGGATATTGTGAATCGCATATCGCGCATCACTCGCCTCTCAAGACGGTTCCGGTGTGACGGCTGAACAAAAGCTGCGTGGCGTTCTGATCGAGCCAAAGCTCCTCGTCAAGCTCCCCCTGATCTTTGCTATCAAACGCTCGCTGCAGGTTCGCGGTGGCGATCATGTCCTGTTCAGTCCATCCTTGGCCACGAAAGGCTTCCTGGTCGTACAGGACGACGCCAAGTTGTGATCGGAATCCATAGTCGACCTTGCAGGGGATGTCCTCGGCGCTGGGGTTGTTGACGCCAGGAGTCGTTCCATTGACCACCCGCCCCAGGTCGCCGTCCCGATCGATGGTGATCTCCTTGCTGACGAGGCGTCCTTCGGCATCGAAGAGAATCACGCCGGTGCGGACATAGCGATCGGGTGCTTTCGGCTCCTGCGGATCATTGATGAGCTGCACACCCACACCCGCCGGGAGGGGCTGGATTTCTCCTTCAACACCCATGTCGACATAGATCGCGCCATTATTGGTCAACACCCGCCAGCGATTGTCGATGCTGACTGCGGGCTCCGTTGAGTTGCTGCTCTGATGGTCTTTCAAGGCATGGAATTGACGAAAAACCAGTCTCGCCTCGCCATTCTCACGGATGATCAGACGGCTAAGCACTTCTTCTCCGGTGCGGTATGCAGTCGGCCCAGATGGGTTGTCCCGCTCAGAACTCCACCCCTTGTAGTTGGCATACGCATCTTCCTCCCCCACACTCCCCGGGGCCCTTTCCACCACGATCGCCATGCTGCTGCGTCCCGTGGCCGGGTTATAGAAGAACGCCACGCCGGCATACCGTTGGCTTCCGATCGCCTGCGAGCGGGCGCGGCCGACCATGGCGGCGATCATGTTTTCGGCCGCGGCCAGGCTGCGATTGCCCATGATGAAGTGGTAGGTTGGCACCGCGAACGCCGCAAGCGCCACGATGATGCCCATGACCACCAGCAGCTCAATGAGCGTAAAGCCGCGGGCGACTCGTCCGCGGCGGGCAAACCCGGTAATCGTTTGACGTACGGCCATGTTCAGTTCTCAAACGAGTAGATGTTGTCCTGGTGCGTCAGGAAATCGCCGTCCGGCCCAGCCGAGACGAAAAACGGCCGGGACCCGCCCGGCAAGGGAGCCGAGGCGTCGTACTGGATGACCCCAACGCTCGTCACCACGGGCTTGGTGATATTGCCCGTCTTGGCATCCATGCACCCTTTCATCCCCCCCGCCGGCACGAAGATGATCGGATTGCCCCAGCCATCCAGAAGCGCGGTCACCGGCTTAACGGGTTTCTTCAACTTCGGATCCGGGACTTTTGCCGTCCTGTTGACTGGGAGCGACTCCAATATCTTGAGATTCCGCGGGATGGAGTAGAGCTGCCGCATCACGTTGGCCGTGCTGCCGTCACACCTCGGACTGGGTAACGCGAAGACAACCCGGTAGCGGGTCTCCATGTCGCGATCCGGCTCACCCGTCAACACGCCGAAATCCGGCGCCATGATCCCCAGTTGGTAGTAGTCCTGACTCCCAGCCAAGAACAGGTCTTTCACGCGAGTCATCGCCCCCCCCGCTTCGAGTTCCGCCAGCATGCTCTTGGCTGCCTCGAGCGCCACCTTCGTATCCGTGGTCTTGCCGCGATTGCCCAAGGCGCCAAATCCCACCAGCACGATCCCCATCAACAGGACCAGGATCGAGATGGCGATCATCAGCTCAATCGTCGTAAATCCTTTTCGGCACTTGCCCACGGCCGCTCCTTTGCTGTCCTCGGAATTATTCGTCATGTCCACCGATTAGCGCCCTACCGCACGGGCGGCTGCGCTGCCCCATGCTCATAGCTGTACAGATTGTCCTCGGGCGTAGTGAACTTGCGATCCGGTCCGGCGGACATGAAAAAGGACCGACTTTGCGGCTCAATCGTGATGTTGGGTGCCCCGGCCGGCATGCAAGCAATCGGCGTACCCCATGCATCCCGCAAGGTCAGTTCATCGTAGACCGACAACGGCTGATCGCGCAGAACCGCACCCTTGGTCACCTGCCGCCACATCCTCACAAAAGCCCGGTTATTCTCCAGCGCCACCTGCTGAATCGCCCCCTCATCATACGGCCCGGTCGTGCTATTCACCAGTCGCGGCACCTTGGCCATCAGCGTCTGTAGTTCCGGATAATTCACCAGTTCGGTATCCAGCCGGGTCAAGAGTTGCCGAGTAAGGGAATCCGCCGACCGCGAACGCACATCATGCGCCAGTGAAACCATCACCCCCAGCACAATCACCAACGCCGCGATTGCCGTCAGCATCTCCAAAAGCGTGAAGCCCCGATGCTCCCCATAGGACGGCCCACCATGACGGAAGCCACAGAGTCGGGATGGAATGCGGCAAGGCTGCATTCTACGTCAATATCACCGGTCGAAGTTGTAGATGTTGTCCGACTTCTTCTTATCGCCAGCCTTCGTCACGAAGAACTTGTCGGGCCCTGCCGAAATCAGAATGAATGGCCCGGAGAAGCGGAGCGTCCGGCCACTGGAGATGCGAGAATCCCGATCCGTAATGCCCAGATCGGTGGAAAGCGACT
>JBLNDH010000250.1:0-4937 GCA_050261455.1 Bacillota bacterium | reverse complement strand
GGATCCGCGGTATAAATGAGGCGGCGGGGGACGTTTTGATGGGCGAGAGCATCAAGGACCCAGGACCTATGAAAGAACACTTTGCACTAGCGCTGGCCGCGACGCTGATGATTGGCCTGCTCCCCCAATGGGGTTTGGCTGCGGCGACGATAGAACCCAAGGGATTCGATTCACCGAGTATCGCGGCTGCGATGCAGCAGGCCGGGCCGGGGGATACGGTTCAACTCCCCGCGGGCGTTTTCATGGTGGCCGAGCCTCTTCGGACCAAGTCGGGAGTGAAGATCCTTGGCGCCGGTCAGGACAAGACACGCCTCGTGTTCCGCGGGACCAAGCCGTCGGTCCTGGTGAGCATCGCCGGTTGCCAGGACGTGGAACTGGCTCACTTGACCCTCGACGGCGAGGAAAATCCGCTGGTTCAACAAGGCATTGCCGGCAGCGATTCGCGGCGACTGTTGCTCCATCATCTGACCATTCGGAATCTGGTGAAGAGTGAGACCTTCGGGCCTCATGGGATTCTTTTCTCCGGCGACAACCCCACGATGGAGCATGGCGTCACCGACAGCATGATCCGCGATTGCCTGTTCGAGAACATTGGCCTGGGGGCGGAGTATGGGGGCGGGATTCGTTTGAACTGGGGGTGTGTGCGAAATTGCGTGCAGGGGAACGTGATCCACAACACGGGCCGGGGCGGCATTTTCGGGGATCACTCGGCGGAACTGATCATTCGCAACAACCGGGTGAGCGGCTCCGGCGGCGAAGGGCTGGGCATCGAAATATGGGGCGGGTGCCCGCGATCGCTCATTGAAGACAATGTGGTGGACCACTGGATCAGCGTGGATCAGGGGAACCAGTCCGCGGTGCGACGGAACACTATCGCTGCCGAGGACGACAGCGTGAAGGCCATCGGGATCGAAATCATCGCACGGGATGTTGTGGTCACCGACAACATCGTCAAGAAGGGCCAGCACATCGGGCTCTCCGTTTCCAACGTGCCGGTCAAGAACAACGTCTACTGGGCGTACAACACGGTCAGCGGGTGCATTCAATGGGGCGCGCAACTTCAGGGGGAAAAGGGAGGAATTGCCCATCACTATTTCTATCGCTGCGTGTTTGAGAATATGGTTCGCGATGATGCCCGGGCCACGTACAGGCAGGATTCGGGCCATGGATTTCGCACCAACTCGGCTTGCCGCAGCCTGGTATTGGAGGAATGCACGATTCGGAACAACGGCGGCATGGGTGTGCAGTTTGGCGGAAGCGACCTGGATGCGATTCGGCTGGTGCGTTGCACGATTGCCGGCAACGGATTGGCGGCCGTGACCGGGCCGGGGGACTGCACGGCGTTGGAGTTTGTTGATTGCGCCGTGGAGAAGAACCAGAGCAACCAGTTGCCGCAGGCCAAGCCGTTTTCCAGTGCGCCCCCGACGGCCGACTTTCGCGTGCCGGCTGTGATCCGGGCGGGTGAACCGGCCAGCTTCCAATGCATCTCGGCCCCGGCGGGCACGATTGTGGAGCGACTTTGGGATTTCGGGCATGGCATTCCCGAGGTGATCGCGGAGCCCAAGCACATCTACGAGCAGCCGGGGAAATACCGCGTAGCGCTGATCGTGTGGGACGGCGCGGGACACGGCGCACGAGTTGAGAAGATGGTTGAGGTGTTGCCGGCCAATCGCTGAATGAGTCCAAGCGAAAGCGGAAGTGGTAACACGGAGGGTCCCAGGGATAAATCCCTGGGCTTGTATGCAGGCGAGCACTTTCGGAATTGGGAGGGTTTATTCAGTGAGAGTCGGCGATTGGCGGACGAAGGTTGCCGACCAATCAGGGTGGTCCGGGGATTCTCGTTCATTCTCCGGCCGGTTGTGTCTGGGGATCTTGAGCCTCGGCTGCTGAAGCGTCGTGGATCGCCAGCAGCTTGCGCTGTTCCGTCGTGAGCACGTGATCATGGATCACGTCAATCGCCTGTTCCTGGAGCTTGTCATCCGGCTCGAGCGCAGGATCGTTCTCGGCGCTGGTAGTATCCACTGTCTGGCTGGCCAAGGTGGCGCAGACGGCGAACGCCTGCTGCTTCTGCTCATCGCTGAGCCCTGCCGGCTCGAATTCGTCGATGATCCACGTATAGAGCACGTATCCAGCCCAGCGTTGAAGCTGTTTGAGGGAGAGCGTCATCAGGACCTGCCGCCGATGTTCCTCCTCTGATTCGGCGGTTGCACGAACCGCCTTGTCGAACGCCGATCGCTCGGCAGAGGTGAAGCTGAGAATAGAATTCATGCGTTTGTAGTCATCGCCGCTGGCTTTGATCACGCGATGGGCGGGCGTGTTGGGCTTGCCGATCTGCTGGCTCACTGGAATGGGTTTGTCGTTGGGCGTGGTCATCACGATGGTCGTTTCCCCTTGGCGGTTCTCCGCAAACTCGTGAACCGTTTTCCCGGTAAGACCATCGATCAGTTTTACCGCGACGGCGCTGGCCGACACCCGGACATGGGCGAATCCGTACAGCGATCGCCCGAACGGGCCACGGTCATCGCGGTAGAGGGGCATGCGTTTCTGTCCCCCGCCGCCGACGATGACGAAATTCGTCGGCCAATCCTTTAGCCGCAGGTGTTGCAGCGTGTGATCGTGGCCACAGAAGTAGAAATCCACCTTGTGCTTTTTGAAGAGTGTGCCCCAGTCTTTCTGGAGAGTGGCATCATCGCGATGGTTGCCGTTGTTGAAGAGCGGATGGTGCGCGCACGCCATGATCCATTGCGTCCGTCGCGGCTGGGAGAGTTGCTCATCAATCCACTGTATTTGCCGGGCCCAATCCTCTTTGCTCATCTTGGCCCGGTTGCTGTTGAGCATGAGGACGGTCACGAGCGGCCGATTCTGGGGAAATTCAAGGCGATACCACTGAGCCGGCAATTTGAACCGCGAATCGGGGTGCCTGGCGACGTATTCGAACTCGTAGCGATACTTGCCCTCATCATAGTCGTGGTTGCCAAGCGTGGCGTAGAACGGGATGTTGATTCGGCGGGCATCGTACATGTCTTCGAAGAGCTTCTGCCAGTTCGGGTCATCCGCACTTTTCAAACGCGCCGGCAGGTTATCGCCGACGGTCAGGAGCGCGTTGAACGCCGGGCGATGGGCGTCCACATAGCCGGCGAGTGTCGCAGCCACTTCCCGCTGACGTTTCGTATCCGCGCCCCAATCTCCCATGATCACCAGATTGGCTTCATCGTCGGGCGTTCTGGCAGGCTTCCAGGCAGCAACCCTGGGCGGCTGTTGATCGACCTCACGCTCAATGGCAGGGCTGCTGGAACAGGCGTATGCGAATAAAGCCAGAACGGCGGACAGAATCGACACGCACGAAGACACATTCACTCGCATGGGTTTATCTCAACAGGGATGCGGCTTTCGATCAAGGAGCGGTCTGGTGCAAAGCCCACAAATAGCGTTGGGATGCCACGTATACGACGCCATTAGCCACGATGGGCGTACTGTACACCGCCGAACCGAGCGGAATCCGCGCCAGCAGGCGAGCCTGTTTGCCCGCCGCCATGATGAAGAAGGCCTTCTGGTTTCCGAAATAGAGTTTCCCGTCAGCCACGAGCACTCCGCCCCATGTCTCGGCCTTCGTGTCATACACCCAGTAGCACTTGCCATTATCGGCATCGAGGCAATGGAGGCGCCCGGCGATGTCGGTGATGTACACCAAGCCATCGGCCACCGCCGCGGTTGCGATGGTGCGATCCAGCCCATCATACGACCAGATGGGGCCGGTCTTCGTGATATCGCCGGTCTTGGAGGCATCGAAGCATTGCAGCATTCCCCGTCCCCTTCCATGGGCCGGGTCCTGTCCGATGGCGACATAGACCCGGCCGTCGTGAAGCACCGGTGTGCCAATGATCTCGCTGGGTCCTACATAGAGTCCATCGTTCTTGTTGGGGCTGTTGCGTCTCCGCTTGTCGCCGGACATGTAGTGGATCGGCTTGCCATCGCGCAGGCGATACTCCGGCGGGTTGCAGTCGAATGACCAGACTCGCTTCAAGGGTACCGGCTTTTCGGGCACTTCCGACAATGCCTCGAACGCATAGCAGAATCCATCCCCCCCACCGAGAAACACAAGCTTTTTATCTCCGACCTGTCCCAGCGACGGCGAAGACCACTGGCAGTGAAACAGGCGCGTGCTGATCTTCTCATCTTCCGTGGCCAGCAGTCGCCCATTGCGTTTGTCGAGCGCAATGAAAGCCGGAACCTGCGGGGCCAGGACCGTCTCATGCGGCTTGTCCACACCATTGCACGTGCTGACATACAGCACATTGCCATCGATCAGCACCGAACAACTGGCCACATCGTGCGGACAGACCTTCAAGTCCTCGATCAAGTCGTAGCGCCACACGATATCCGCATCGGTCGGTTTCAATTCGACGGGCGTTTTGCCTCGACCGACCATGTACCGCGCTTCATCGACGTATGGCCCGTCGTTGCCATTGGCCTGCCCATGGACATCGAGGCACAACACCTCCGCCGCGCAGGTCACGACATAGACGCGATCCCCATCGACCGTGGGCGATGAACAGATGCCCAGATGTTGCTGCCCGTACAGCAGCTTTGCGGGCAACCCCGTCCGTTCGGGCACCACCAATTGCCACAGCAGCTTGCCGGTCGCTTCATCCAGGCACTTGACCAATCCCCCGCGAGCCCGTTCGAACCGTGGATCCTCTGCCACGGTTTCATCGTCCGTGCCGACAAACACGCGCCCGCCGGCCACGGTGGGGTTGCCATAGGCCGCCGAGCCCAGGCGAGCCACCCATTTGACATTCGTTGCCGTCGCCCGATCCCCGCCTGTGGGCCCGGTATCCTTCGGGCGAGCCACGAAACTGTCGGGCAATCCTTTCTCGTCCGAGATCATGTTCCGGGTGTTGCGTCCCCCCCACTGCGGCCAGTCGGCACCGGAAGCC
>JBLNDH010000249.1:0-4769 GCA_050261455.1 Bacillota bacterium | reverse complement strand
GAGCTTGCTCCGTTATGCTCATCGGGAAAATCAGTAGTGACCCTGTTCCAGTGGCCCTGCGTTGCCTAGGGCAACGGTTTAAAGAATCGGCTCCAGCGTGGGACGAAGTAATGGTTGACGTCGAGGGAAGCGATGACGGACAGCGCGCGTCCAACAATCAGCCGGCGGTCGACAGGGCCAAAATACCGGGAGTCGAAACTGAAATCGCGATTGTCGCCCATCACAAAGTACTGGCCGGCCGTGAGCTTCACGGGACCAAACGAGCGCATGGCGGGAACGTTGGGAGAGATCATGACCGGATGCTTGGCCTCGGCTGTCTGCTCGATGGCGAAGAACCGGTTGGCCTGCTCCTGCAGGGGCACCTGCTTCACCACGCTGGAATCCAGCGGCTGATACTCCGCCTTGACCCCATTCACGAATAACTCATCTTCACGCAGTTCGATCGCATCACCCGGCACGCCAACGACGCGTTTGACGAGGCGGGTTCCATCTTTGGGCGAGTAAAAAATCACGACTTCGCCGCGTTTGGGATCGGACCAGCGCGCGAGGTGAACCGTGGTGAAGGGGATCTTCAGGTCATACGCCAGCTTGTTTACGAAGATACGATCGCCTTCGAGGATGCTGGGCTTCATGGAGCCGCTGGGGACGTCATTCCAGTCGGCAACCGACGAGCGGAACGCCGTCAGAATGATGACGATGAACAGGAAAGGCCGAAGATAGTTGCGCCAGAAGTTCAACAACCGGTTTTTGGGCTCTTGGCTCATATGGATCACTCTGCCGGGCACTATTACAAGGGACCAGCCTACAACTATACGTTAGCTTTCGGGGCTCAGACAGTGCCTCCAGATTATTTGGACGTGGCAGCTTCGATAAGGTTCGCGGGGAGACAGCAATATTGATGAGGCTGGCTTATTGGTGCCGAGCCAGCGAGCGGGTAGATTGTCGAGGCAATAGAAAGGAAGGAAGGACGACATGTTCAGAATCGCAACAGTGGTATCGCTGCTGGCGCTGGTGACGGCGGGCTGCATCAACAAGACCACGAAGATCGAGGCATCGGGCTCGAATGTGGCGGTCTCGTCGCATGGCGGAACTTTGGAGAACGCCAATGTGGGCAAGGTCCGTCACATCGTGATGTTCAAGTTCAAAGACAGCGCGACGCCCGAGCAGATCAAGGCCGTCGAGGTCGCGTTCAAGGCGCTGCCGTCGAAGATTCCGCAGATCCGCGATTTTGAGTGGGGCACGAACATGAGTCCTGAGAATTTGAACCAGGGCTTCACCCACTGCTTCTTCCTGACATTCGAAAATGAGAAGGATCGCGACGCCTATCTGCCGCATCCGGAGCACAAGAAGTTCGGCCAGTCGCTGGGGCCGATCCTCGATAAGGTGATGGTAATTGACTACAAGGTGCAGAAGTAACGAACGCGGAATCATCCTTGGAATCGCTGAGTATCGACTGCCGATCGCTCCCTGGGCGATCGGCAGTCTTGTTTCCGTTCGCACATCGAGCCCGGCTGTCCTCAGCCCGATCTTGCCCAATCCGGTCTTCTTGTGACGTCCGTTACTCACCCGCTATACTCGCCGTTCGAACCACTCGGGGGACACGAGGAGGATTGGCATGTCGCGAGCAATGACAGCCGTTGGGATGGTTGCAGTGTTGATTCTTGCGTTAGCTGTCCCGAGCAAGGCGGCGGACGCTGGACCATCGATCGTCATTTCATCCGGTGCCTCGAAACTGGAGACCCTCGCAGCACGGGAGATCCGGCGCTATGTCTATCTCCGCACGGGGAAGCTGCTGATGATCCAGGCGGCAGAAGCGATCCCCGCAGGACAGCAGTTTGTCATCACACGAAAAGACCGGAAGCTCGTGGCGGCTACGGGTGCGGATGTGAAACAGGCTGCGGATGCCCTCACGCCGCAGCAATACCTCCTCAAAACGGTCGGCTCGCGGGTGCTGGTGATCGGCGGGAATGATGCCGGGACGCTCTACGGCGCGTATCGTCTGGCGGAGAAGCTGGGTATCGCGTTCGATCTGGATCAGGATGTGATTCCGGATCAGCAGGTCGCTTTGGAGATCCCGAACGTCGATGAAGTCGGCAAGCCCCTCTTTGAGCTGCGTGGCATCCAGCCGTTTCATGATTTTCCGGAGGGGCCGGATTGGTGGGATACGGATCATTACAAAGCCATCCTCGCACAACTGCCCAAGCTGCGGATGAACTTCTTCGGCCTGCATACCTATCCCGAGGGCGGTGTGGGTCCCGAGCCGACCGTCTGGATCGGCCTGCCGCAGGACCTCGGCGCGGATGGCTCCGTCCAATACAGCTACTGCTCCACCTGGCAGAACACGCTGCGTGGCAACTGGGGATATCAGCCGCGAAGAACGAGCGAATGGGCCTTCGGCGCTTGGCAGCTCTTCGAACAGGATGGCTTCGGCAACGAGACGATGTTCGGCTATTGCCCCCGGCCAACAGACCCGCAGGGATACAAAGAGGTGTTTGATCGGGCGGGCAACCTGCTGCGGGAATCCTTCACTTATGCCCACGATCTGGGCATCAAGACTTGTGTAGGAACGGAAACGCCACTGATCGTTCCGCAACTGGTGAAGGAACGACTCAAGCAGGCCGGCATTTCCGATGAAGCGGCGATGCAGAAGCTGTACGAAGGAATCTTCCTTCGCATCGCCAGGACGTACCCCCTGGATTACTACTGGTTCTGGACGCCCGAAGGATGGACCTGGGACGGAACCAGCGATGAGAACGTGAAGAAGGCGATCGCCGACCTGCAGGCGGCGATCGCCGCCGCCAAGGAGGTCCATGCGCCGTTCTCACTGGCGACCTGCGGCTGGGTGCTCGGCCCGCAGCAGGATCGGGCGATGTTCGACAAGATCCTTCCCAAGAAGATGCCCATCAGTTGCATCAATCGCCAGGTGGGCAAGGACCCGGTGGAGCCGGGGTTTGCCAAGGTACAAGGCCGGGGCAAATGGGCGATTCCCTGGATGGAGGATGACCCGAATCTGCTGATGCCCCAGCTCTGGGTCGGACGTATGCGTAAGGATGCGGCCGATGCGTTGAAATACGGCTGCGATGGACTCTTCGGCATTCACTGGCGAACGCGGATCATCAGCCCCAATGCGATCGCGCTGGCCAAGGCCGCGTGGGACCAATCGGGATGGAACAAACCCGAAGCTCAGCCCGCTGTGGTCGAGCTGCCCAAGGAAGGCGCCATCGGTGGCCAGTTTGCAGCATTCCCCAACAACCCGATCGTCAGCACCGACGAGCCGGCGATTTACCAGACGGTGCGTTACAACGTGGACGCGTATCACCTGGCCGTCCCCGATGGAAGATACACCGTGACGCTGAAGTTCTGCGAGCCCCATTACCGCGAAGTCAACAAACGCGTGTTCGGCGTGAAGCTCCAGGGCCAGCAGGTGATCGAACACCTCGACATCTTCGCCAAGGCCGGACAAAACAAGGCGCTGGATTACACCTTCAAGGATGTCCAAACCCAGAATGGCTCGATCGACATTGAGTTCACGCGGGAAGTCGAGTACCCGTCGATCGCAGGCATTACAGTCGAGGGCAATGGCGTGACTCGGAAGATCAACTGCGGCGGCGGTGCGGATGGCGCCTATGCCGCGGATTGGCCCGCCAGCAATGCACCCAATGGCCCCCGGCCGGATCGCTACCTGCCCACCAGCGATTTCTATCGCGAATGGGCGACGGCGCAGTTTGGCCCCGAGGCCGCCAACGACATCGCCAAGGTCTTCGCGAAGATCGACGGCTACCTGCCGGAAGTCAGCTCCTGGACCGATGGCCCGGGCGGACTCGTTCCCAATGCCCAAGCCTGGCCCAATGCCAGCAAGCTGTTTGCCTATGTCGATGAACTGGCCGGTCTGCGTCCGCGTATTCAGGGAGCCGGAAACCTGCAGCGGTTTGATTATTGGCTGAACAACTTCCGCTACATGAAAACCAGCGAACAGGTGAAATTCGTCGCCGCTCAGTTCGGTGAGGCAATGAAGAAGGTGGCTGCGGAGAAGGACGTCAAAGCAAAAGCGAACCTGGCCGAGAAGACGGCATTGCCATTGCGGAAGCAACTCGTCGCCGCGGTGAAGGAGGCGTATGGCTACCTGCTAGCCACCGTAAACACCCCCGGGGAGCTCGGCACGGTGGCCAACTGGGAGCAGCACACGTTACCCGGCTTGATCATCAAGCCCGGCGAAGAATTGGCCAGGGCAATCGGGCACGAACTACCGGCCGAGGCACAACTCGAATCGGCCTACGCTGGCGCGATGCGGGTGATCGTCCCCACGGCCCGGCCCAGCGTTCGTGCGGGCGAAACATTGGCATTGAAGGTGCGGGTGCTCAGCGCCCATTCGGTGCGTGAGGCGGCCGTGTATTGGCGCAACCTGGGCCAAGGGGCCTATACCAGGGTTCCCCTGACTCACGTCGTCCGGGGCGTATACAAGGCGACGATTCCCGCAGCCGCGTCAGGAGTCGATGCCATCGAGTACTATGTGGAAGCCACCAGCGAAGCGGGTGACACAGCCGTATTCCCCGCCACGGCGAAGAAACTGAATCAGACGGTGGTGGTGATGCCATAGGCTGTCCGCGATTCTTCATGCATATCACCGAAGGCCCACGGCAGCGCCGTGGGCTTTATTGTTGCCTCAACTGCCTCGTCAGCGATATCCGCGCAAGCTATACTCCGCCCCGTGATGACTCTGCTGGAACAGCCTGTTGCCGACGTCCGCCACCAGTGGTGGGAAGATCGCC
>JBLNDH010000248.1:0-6374 GCA_050261455.1 Bacillota bacterium | reverse complement strand
GGACTGTCGAAGTCCCTCGGATGCGACAGCTGCACCCGGATTTCCCGACGAATTCGCCCCGGGTGAGCACTGAGCACGATAATCCGATCCGCCAGACGCACCGCCTCGCCCACCGAGTGCGTCACGAACAGGATTGTCTTCTTGGTTTCAATCCACAGTTCTTGCAGCTGGGCATGCAACAGCGTTCGCGTCTGGGCATCGACGGCTGCGAAAGGCTCGTCCATCAGCAACACCGCCGGGTCCATCACCAGCGCCCGGGCAATCGCCACGCGCTGCTTCATCCCGCCGGACAACTCATGCACCAGTTTGTCGGCACTGCCGGCCAGATGCACACGCTGCAATGCCTCAAGCACGAGATCCCGTCGTTCCGGCCGGCTCACCCCCGCCATGCGCAAGCCAAACCCGATGTTCTGCGCCGCCGTCAGCCAGGGAAACAAGCCATGATCCTGGAACACCAGCGTCCGGTCCGGCCCGGGGCCATCGACGGGCTGGCCGTCCAGCACCACCTGGCCGGCGTCGGCTTTGACCATCCCCGCCGCCAGGTTCAAGAGGGTAGTCTTGCCGCACCCGCTAGGCCCCACCACCACCATGAACTCGCCGGGCCGAATCGTCAGCGAAACGTCCTTGAGCACCGGCACGTCCGAGCCGTTGAAGTTCTTGGTGATCGCACGCAATTCCAGACGCCCGCGATCGGCCCGCACCGCGGAGGTGCCCGCCTCCGCGTGCCTCTTGCCATTCAGACTCGATCCAATGAATCTCATAACCCCCCCGCACTGAAATCCAAAATCCGAAAGGCCGTCGCCAGTTGCGCCAGTTGCATAGCTCGGCCTTCGGGCATTCGGAACTCGGATTCAACTCGCGTTTCGGGCTTCGTCATTCGGGTTTGCCCAGTCTTCATCATTAGGGCTTCTCCGCTGCCGCTTTCTTCAAAACACTCAGGTCCACCAGGCCATCCGTGTTCACCAGGTCCTTCGAAAAGTTCAATTCATAGGTCCACTTGGCCATGGCCTTGAGCGTGTCCTCCAAGGGGTCGGTCGTGAACTTCACGTTCTTGATCGCCGCCGGGAGCACCCCCGCCGGCAGCTTCTTTCCCGTCAGTTTCAGCAGCGCCTGCTCCAATTCCGGCAAGCACTTGTCCGGCTCCTTCTGCAGCCGCTGGGTCAACGCCACATGGGCTTTGAGCACCTTCTGCAGCACCTCCGGATGATCCCGCAGGAACTCCGGCGTCGTGATCACCACGGTCAGGGCCAGTTCGCCCCCGGGCCACATCTCCTTGATGTCTTTCTCCTGGGCGATCACCACCCCATCGGCCTCAGCCACCAGCCGGGAGCCCCACGGCTCCGGCGTCCAAGCGGCGTCGATGTCCTTGCGAGCCATCATAGCCGTCTGCTCGGCATTCGCCACAGGCACGATGTTCTTCACATCCGCTTGTTTGAGCACAGCCATGACATAATGTCTGGCCGAGATATCCTGGGTATTGCCCATCTGCGGCGTGGCGATCCTCTTGTCCTTCAAATCCGCCAGCGAATTGATCCCGGCATCTTTGCGGGCGACGATCAGCGCCCCATTGGCCGCCGCCCCGGAGACCACGCGGACACCCTTGCCCCGGCTTCGTCCATGCCCGGCGATCGCCGGCCCCGGCCCGACATAGCCAATATCGATTTCGCCGGCAAACAATGCCTCAATCAGAGAGGGTCCAGCATTGAAGACCCTGGTCGTCAACTTGGCCGGGGCCACTGCCTTGGCATACTCCCCGGAATCAACGCCCATCACCGCCTGGGCATGGGTCAGATTGGCAAAATAACCCAGACGGACCTCTTGCAGCTCGGGACGTTTCCCGCCAGCTTGGCCGCTGTCGCCCTTGCCGCATCCTCCCAGGCCGAAGAGGATGGACATGGCAACAGTCGATATGACGATCGCTCGATAATACATACCCGACTCCTTCCCTTTCCCAACTGCCAGTCCCATTGACTAGCCACCCTGTGTTGTTGAGCTAGGAATCTAGCTTTTCCCGGTCCTGCCGTCAACTTACCAATACTATTTCTATAGGAATACTTTAAAAACAAAAGCAAGCCCGTCAATACCGCCGGACGATAACGCGGGCGGATTCGCGGTTCACAAAGTGATAGCGCAGGGCGTCGATGAGGTGGTCGTGGGTGCCATCTTTGATGGGCAGTTCGCTGCCATCCTCGCCGTAGCGGTAGCTTTGAAGAGCTCGGATAAGCCGCTGGCAGCGGGGATGGATGAAGAGTTTGGGCTGGCCCGCGGCGGGCTGGAGGGCATGGCGAATAAGTTCCAGACCATCGACGATATGGCTCTGGCGGGTACGGACGAGGTAGCCGGCGTTGCGGAGGAGGGTGACGTTGGAGAGAGCGGTCTGGTCATTGCGGCCATTGCCGGCGGGATCGCAGGCGACGCGTTTGACGGGTTTCCAGGGACGGGAGCGGATCTCGGCCAGGTGCTCTTCCATCAGACGCTGCTCCTGGACGTACTCATCGATCACGTGAGTCAGGCCATGGGGATCGGTGGCGATCCAGAGACAGACAAAGGGGGCGGAGAAGCCGAAGTCGATGCCGAGGGAGAGTTGATAGGGGATGGTGGATAGGGGATAGTCGCGGATGTGGACAGAGGGGTCGAAAGAGGGGAAGACGGCGTTGCGGAGGCAGGGGCGGCGGCAGAGCATTTCGGATTCCCAGGTTTCTTTGCTGACGCGGCGTTTCATGGCGATGGCATCGTCGATTTTGACGAAGCCGTCACAAAGCGTTTTGGCGACGCCTCTGCAATCCTCCTCAAGCACACAGCCAGCACACGGCCGATCCACCGGGCACCGCTCCAGGACCTCCAGGAGACACCATCGGACCACCGGTACACCGGCGACCTGGGCCTGCTCGACGATGCGGTGCATGAGGCCAAATGGAGTATGCAGTGTGGAGATCGCCTCGACCACGCCGGCGACCGGCGTGCCTTCCTGACGACTACGAGTGACGAGTTGCGCGGCCTCCCAGACATCGGGATCGAACAACTCGACTTCGTCGCAGCGAAGTTTCTGGACATGAAGGCCTCGGACAGCACGTTGGGATTGGGTGAGGACAGCGGCGGAAGAGCCATTGGCCAGTTCGATGCGGCGGTGCTGGATGGAGCCGCGGACGCCTTTCATGGCGATGGCGCGGGCGATGTCGGGCCAGAGGTGATCCCACATTTTGAAGCTTTGTTCGAGGGAGCCGCCGAGGATTCGGACCTGGCAGCCGGGTTTGAGCAGGAGATCGAGGAGAGTGGCAATGGCGCCGAGACGGGTTTTGCCGCCGCCGCGGGGCGCCCAGACGACCAGGTCGCGGGCGGGCTCGAAATGAGAACGGCAGAGGTACTCCATGGGAGAATTGTGGCCGGGACAGACGGGATGTCGGGGGATGCGGATCCCGACGATCAGTTTTACCCAGTCCGCCAGTTCATCCACGGTGGTGATGTGATGACAAAGACTGCGCCCAGCGACTGTGTGTGGCCCCATACGCATGATTCCCTCCTCCTGCCTCTCGCCGGCCGCTCGATGTCGCGTGCCCCACGCACGCGAGTACCCTGATCATGCGAGCGGGCGGCGGGATGCGATGGGGGTACTACGTCGGCCGGGCGAGTTTGTTCGCAAAAAATAGCCAGAAAAGTGAGGGAAAGCGACGAAGCGACAGAGCGACAGAGCGACGAAGGGAAGGAGGGGTTCGCGAGAGGGAGGGGGATCGGATACAAAGGGTGGCCATGAATAAGGCTACGATGGCGGAGTTGACGAAGTTGGTGTTGGAGTTTCGGGCGGAACGGGATTGGGCGCAGTTTCATACGCCGAAGGAACTGGCGATTTCGCTGGTGGTGGAGTCGGCGGAGCTCTTGGAGCTGATGCAGTGGAAACAGGGGGCGGACCTCGAGGCGGCACTGAAGAAGAAGCATGGGGAGATTGCGGATGAGCTGGCGGATTGTCTGCATTCGATCCTGCTGCTGGCCCACGAGATGAAGATCGACCTGGTGGCGGCGTTTCGGGAAAAGCTGAAGAAGGTGGCGGCGAAGTATCCGGTGGAGAAGGCGAAGGGGAAGCCGAATAAGTATAACGAGCTGTAGGGGGAGGGCCGAAAGAAGATCCGCCGGGAGAAGCCCTGACGAGAAGCCCTAATGACGAAGCACCAATGTCTAAAGAAGCCCGAATGACCTAATGACGAATGGCGAACGGGGTCCTTGCTCCTTTGTCAGGTGTCGAGGGTGGCGTGTTGGTGTGGTGTGCGATAAACGAGAGTTTTTGGGTCGCGAAGGCGGCGGTGAGATCGGATGACCCCTTATTGGGGGCGAAGAGGTCAGCATGTATAGCGGGAGAAGCACCAAGATATGCGGGCTTGTAAGTGTCTGCCTGGTGGTGATTGTGGCGATTGGATACCACCTACGCCGGGACAGTATTCCGGAGGATCCGCTTCGGACCTGGGATTCGGCAGAGAAGGCGCGTAATCTCTCGGCGGCCGCTCGGGAGCGGTTGACCATCGCGCGGAGCGCCAACGCCGGCGATCTCGTGGTGCAGGCTAACTGCGAGACTGCCTTGTCGCGACTCGATCGGCCCAACAGCGGGCAGGAGCTTGGGCCACTCAGTATCGTAGCCGACTTGCGGCGAGAAGAGGATATCGGGTGGGTGTTGCGGTTCCTCGGCTTTGACAGTAGTCGGCAGATGCGGGAATTGCACCTGCTGTTCAAGGATTCCAATGGGCGAGTCCGACGGATCATCTATGCGCCGTATGGGGAAGTCGTAAGGCAATTGGACCCGGAATTCACGACAGTGATTATGATGCGAGTTCGGCTGATTCCAGTCGATCGATGGCTGGAAGAATATGGTTCGGGCACCACATCGGACGGGGATATTCGCATCAAAAAGAAGCCGCGGATTCCACTGGAGATCCCCGATGTACCAGAGATGGTAGTCTGCATGAAAAACGGACTGGGAGCGGTGAGCAACTGTGTTTCAGTGCGGCGAATCGGTGTGCCCAGTTCGCAGCCTGGGACCAATAAGGCCCCCACAAGGGGGACGTCCGATCTTCTTGATACAGAGGGAAAACGTTCGGAGAAGCCCGAATGACCTAATGACTAATGACGAAGGAGGTCCTTGGCCCTTTGCAGGTGCCCGGTTCGTCATTGGGGCTTTGGGCATTGGTCATTCTTTAGACATTCGGGCTTCGTCATTCGGGTTTCACAAGGGGGTTCTTCGCGGGGGGAAGAGGGGACGAAGGGGCGAGGGGGAGTTCGTATAACGCGGCGTTCTACGATGAGGGGGTTTTGGGTCGAGCGGGCGAGGGGTTACATCCGATAATTTCATCGTCGCGGAGGCGCAGAGGCCTTCGGTTCTGCTATAGGTATTTGGAGGTGGAAGAGAGACCCTCACCCTAACCCTCTCCCGGAGTACCGGGCGAGGGGATCAGAGGGGAGGCTCCTGAGAGCCGAACGACCCTGGCGGAGGGATTGGGCGAGAATGCACGAAGGGGTGAAGACGAGGTTGAAGGCATGGTGAAGCGATTTGGTGCAATTGGTGTGGCGGCGGTGCTCCTGGCGGCGGGGTGTCGGCAGCAGGACGGAGGGGATCATACGGATGCGGTGGAACGGGGGATTTTGCAGCCGCCGGCGGTAGTGCAGCAGCAGCAGCAGCAGCAAGGGACGACCTATGAAGAGCAGCCGGGGGTGCGACAGGGGACGGGAAGTGGGACGACGAAGCAGCAGGTGGCGCCCTATATGCCGGGGCCGAGCTATGCGGGGATTCCGCGGAGTTGGGTGCCGAAGGCCCGGCCACGGGATTGGAAGTGGATTGTGGTCCACCACAGCGATACGGCGGTGGGGTCGGCGACGTCGTTTGATCGGTATCACCGTGATGTGCATCACTGGAAGAGCCTGGGGTATGACTTTGTGATCGGCAATGGGCATGGGTCGGGAGATGGGGAAGTGGAAGTCGGGCCGCGGTGGGTGCAGCAGGATGTGGGGGCGCATGCGGGAGTGCTGGAGTTCAATGAGCGAGGGATTGGGATTTGCCTGGTGGGAGATTTCCAGCAGGGCCGGCCGAGCGCGGCCCAGTTGCGGTCGCTGGCGAAGCTGAATGCATTTCTGATGAGGCGATACGGGATCTCGGCGAGCCACATCATCGGGCATCGAGATGCGAAGAAGACGACCAATTGCCCGGGCAGAAACCTGAGCATCGCGTCGGTGAGGAACATGGCGATGCATGTGGCGATGGGAGAGGATTCGATGCTGGAGGGGGCGGTGGCGACGATTGGGGATGTGGAGGGGTGGTTTGTGAGGTAGTGGGGAGTGTGCGCGGAGCGTGCGATGGGGAAGAGGCACGAAGGGAGGGGAGGAATGACGAAGGC
>JBLNDH010000247.1:0-13266 GCA_050261455.1 Bacillota bacterium | reverse complement strand
GGGGGGGGGCTCTCTTGCAAACGAAGTTCACATACAAATGACGGGTGGGGGGCGCGACTGTCGCTCCCGCCACCCTTTCATTGACTCATAGCTCACAAACTACATCTGGCGCAACCTCACGCATTCGCCGAATTCTGCTGCCGCCAGCTCTGCAGCACACGCATGTAATTCGCCCGCTCGAACGCCTTGGCATCCGGGCACCGGCTCAGACTCATGCTCCCCTGCATCAAACGCACCGACGAGTACTCGTTCTTCTCCATCCAAACCTTCATCTCATCCAGAACCTTCTTCAGGTGGTTTGGCCCATGCATCAGCAGGGCCGAAACCATCTGTACCGCACTGGCACCGGCCATGATCGATTTCACGGCGTCCGCCGCGCAGTGTACGCCGCCGCTGCATGCCAACGACGCCTGCACATGGGGCTGCAAGATCGCCAACCACCGCAGCCGCAGCAACAGCTCCGATGGGTCCGACAACGCCAGCTTCGGTACCGCTTCCAGTAGCTCCAGGTCAATATCGGGCTGGTAGAACCGGTTGAACAGCACCAAACCATCCACCTTCAGGTCATCCAGCCGGCAACACAGATTCGGCAACGACGAGAAGAACGGCGAAAGCTTCACGCTCAGCGGAATCGATACGTTGTTGCGGATACTGCGCACCACATCCATCAGCCGCTGCTCCACCTGTTCACCCGTCTCCATTGGATCGGTTGCTACGTGGTAAATATTCAACTCCAACGCATCCGCCCCGGCCTCGGCGATCCGCTTGGCGTACTCGATCCAGCCGCCCAACGTCGTCCCATTCAAGGATGCGATCACCGGAATGCCCACCGCCTGCTTCACCTTGCGGATGTGCTCCAGGTATTGCTCCGGCCCCAAAACGAAATCCTTGGGATCGGGAAAGTACGACGTAGCCTCGGCAAACGAGTCGGAGTACATCTCCATTTGGTAGATGGTCCCCAACTGCTCGCCCGTGATCTGCTCCTCGAATAGCGAGTGCATCACGATGGCCGCAGCGCCCGCGTCCTCCAGCCGTTTGACCGTGTCCAGGCTATCCACGAGCGGCGAAGCGCCCGGCATCAGCGGATTGGATAGTCGCAAGCCCATGTAGTTTGTCGAAAGATCCATGTCGAACGCTCCCTTTCATGTGCGGTTAATCTTACGCAATCGTGATCTTGAACTAACTATAGGTCTGCTGTTTACCGAAATCGCTCCCTTTGCTCCGGGGTTGCGGGTTGGAAACACCCTGTGCCTTACCCATCTTTACTGATCTTCACGATGAGCGTAGCGGAGCAAGCTCGGGTGGTGCTGAGTTCTGAGTTCCGCCCCGACTCCGCACTCCGCACCCAGCACTCAGCACTTGAGATACCCCGTCCGGCGCTGACGCGCGAAGGTCAGTACTTCCCTGAACCGATCCATCCCGTCATCCCCGCCAACTCGCTTCCTCATAATCACAAAACCGGGGCAACGCTGAGCGTTGCCCCGGTTTTGAATTGTCACCTGAATGGTGTCCAACGACCGGATTTCATCTTCAGGCCTTCTTGCCGTCGCCACCGGTCGGCGTCGTCATCTTTGCCATCTGTTCATAGAAGGCATAGCGGCTTCCGATGTGGTTCTGGGCCTCGCTGATGAGGCTCTTGAACCGCTCCGGATTCTGCCGTTCCACCATCCGGAACCGCGTCTCGTTCTTGACGAACTGATCCAGCGTGCCCTTGGGCGCCGCCGAATCCAACTGCATCGGATTCTCGCCCGCCGCAGCACGCCGCGGATCGTACCGATACAGCGGCCAGTACCCGGTCTCCACCGCCATCTTCTGCTGCTCGGCACCCAAGGCCAGATCATAGCCATGGGCAATGCAGTGACTGTAGGCAATGATGAGCGACGTGCCCGGATACGACTCGGCTTCCTGCATCGCTTTGACCACCTGGACATCCTTGGCGCCCCACGACACGCTGGCCACGTACACGTTGCCATACGCAATCGCCATCAGCCCAAGGTCCTTCTTGTGCGTCCGCTTGCCGGCCGCGGCAAACTTGGCTGCTGCGCCCATCGGCGTTGCCTTGGACTGCTGACCGCCGGTGTTCGAGTACACCTCGGTGTCCATGACCATGATGTTGACGTCCCGGCCGGTCGAAAGCACATGGTCCAGGCCACCGTAACCAATATCGTAGGCCCAGCCATCGCCGCCCAGGATCCACACGCTCTTCTTCACCAAGTAGTCGGCGAGCATCTCCAGCCACGCCGCCGCCGGGGTCTGGATCGTCGCCAACTTCTGCTTCAGCGCCGCCACGCGGCCACGCTGGGCAATGATGCCGGCTTCGTTCGACTGATCCGCATGCAGCAGCTCATTCACCAGGTTCTCGCCGATCTGCGAGGCCAGCATCTGCAGCAGCTCTTTCGCCTGCTCGTTGTGCTTGTCAATTGCCAGACGCATGCCCAGCCCGAACTCGGCGTTGTCTTCGAACAGCGAGTTTGCCCATGCCGGGCCGCGGCCGTCCTTGTTCGTGCAGTAGGGAGTCGTCGGCAGGTTGCCGCCGTAAATCGACGAGCAGCCCGTCGCGTTCGCAATGACCGCCCGGTCACCGAACAGCTGGCTCATCAGCTTGACGTACGGCGTCTCGCCGCAACCAGCGCACGCGCCGGAGAACTCAAACAGCGGCTGCAGGAGCTGCGAGCCCTTCACATCCAGACGCAGCTTCGTCCGATCCACATCGGGCAGATTCAGGAAGAAGCTCCAGTTCGCCTTCTCCGCCTCCACCAGCGGACGCTGCGGCGTCATGTTGATCGCCTTGTGCTTCGGATTGGTCTTGTCCTTCGCCGGGCAGACCGACACGCACAGGCCGCATCCTGTGCAATCCTCGGGCGCCACCTGGATCGTGAACTTCATCCCCTTCATGTCCGGGGCCTTGTAATCCACCGACTTGAATGTCGAGGGCGCCGACGCCAGCAGGCCCGGCTCGTAGACCTTCGGCCGAATCGCTGCGTGCGGGCAGGCCAGCGCACACTTGTTGCACTGGATACAGATCGACGAGTCCCAGACGGGGATGTCGAGCGCGATGTTGCGTTTCTCCCATTTCGTCGTGCCCGTCGGCCAGGCGCCATCCACGGTGGAGGCGAACGCGCTGACCGGCAACATATCGCCCTTGTTCGCCATCATCACCGCTGTCACATGCTTCACCAGATCCGGTGCAGCGTCGGAGACGGTGGGGGGCATCGTGTGATTGGACGAAACCTTCGTCCCAACCTTGGCCTCGTGCAGATTGGCCAGCGTGCCATCAACCGCGGCGAAGTTCTTCTTGACGACTTCTTCGCCCTTCTTGCCGTAGGTCTTCTTGATGGCTTTCTTGATCTGCTCGATGGCCTCTTCACGCGGCAGCACGCCGGAAATCGCGAAGAAACACGTCTGCATGATCGTGTTGATGCGCACGCCCATGCCCATCTCACGGGCAACCTTGTAGGCGTCGATCGTGTAGAGCTTCAGCTTCTTCTCCAGGATCTGCGCCTGCACTTCGCGGGGCAGATGATCCCACACCTCTGCCGGTGCGTACGGGCTGTTCAGCAGCAGCACAGCGCCCGGAGCCGCATACCCCACCACGTCGTACTTCTCCAGGAACGTGAACTGGTGTGCAGCCACGAACTGGGCGTGGGTGATCAGGTAGATCGACTTGATCGGCCGCGGCCCGAACCGCAGGTGCGAAATCGTGATCGCCCCGGACTTCTTCGAGTCATACACGAAGTAGCCCTGGGCGTAGTTGTCGGTTTCTTCGCCGATGATCTTGATCGAGTTCTTGTTCGCGCCCACCGTGCCGTCGGCACCGAGCCCGAAGAACACCGCGCGGAATACGTCCTTCTTCTCGATATTCAGGTTCTCGTCGTAGGGCAGCGACAGGTGCGTCACGTCGTCATTGATGCCGATCGTGAACACCTGCTTCGGATCCTTCTTCGCCAGCTCATCGTAGATCGCCTTCACCATCGCCGGCGTGAATTCCTTGCTCGCCAGGCCATAGCGGCCCGCAATCACCCTCGGTTGCGTCGCGAACTTCGAAAGCCCCGTCGCTTGCGCCTGCGCCAGCGCCGCCACCACATCCAGGTACAGCGGCTCGCCATTGGCGCCGGGCTCCTTGGTTCGATCCAACACCGCGATCGACTTCACCGTCTGGGGCAGAGCGGCAATCAGGTGCTTCACCGAGAACGGCCGATACAGCCGGACCTTCACCAAGCCGACCTTCTCACCCTTCTCCCGCAGCCACTCCACGGTCTCGTCGGCCGTCTCGGCGCCGGAGCCCATGAGGATGATCACGCGTTCGGCCTTCGGGTCGCCGACATAGTCGAACAGGTTGTACTTCCGCCCGACCAGCTTGCCGAACTGATCCATCACCTGCTGGACGATGTCCGGGCAGACGTCGTAATAATTGTTGCACGCCTCGCGAGCCTGGAAGAACGTGTCCGGGTTCTGGGCCGTGCCCCGAATCATCGGATGTTCCGGGTTCAACGCCCGCTTGCGCACGTCAGTGACCAGTTCGTCCGGGACCAGCGCCTTCAGGTCCTCGTTGGTCAGCTGTTCCATCTTTGCCACTTCGTGCGAGGTGCGGAAACCATCGAAGAAGTGCATAAACGGCACTCGCGAGCGGAGCGTGGAGGCATGGGCAACCAACGCCAGGTCATGCACTTCCTGGACGCTGTTGGAACACAACATAGCAAAGCCGGTCTGGCGGCACGCCATCACGTCCGAGTGATCTCCGAAGATCGACAACGCATGCGTCGCCAACGTACGCGCCGTCACGTGCATCACGAACGGCGTCAGTTCGCCGGCGATCTTGTACATGTTCGGGATCATCAGCAGCAGACCCTGCGATGCCGTGAAGGTCGTGCACAGGGCACCGGCCTGCAATGCGCCGTGGACGGCGCCGGCGGCGCCACCCTCAGACTGCATCTCCATCACCTGCGGGATCGTCCCCCACACGTTCTTCTGTCCGCGAGCTGACCACTCGTCGGAGAACTCACCCATCGGGGAGGAAGGCGTGATCGGATAAATCGCGATAACTTCACTGAGACGGTGGGCTACCGAAGCGGCAGCCTCGTTCCCGTCTACCGTGACACGGATTCTGTTGGCCATTAGGTGTCCCTTTCAGAGAAAATACCAACCTTCCATAATAGGATATGGAGGTCCTTTGTTCAAGGTAGACAACACAAGGATTAACACCACAATTACAGCCGACCTGCCGGGCACCCTCGCGCGCTGTTTGCTCTCGTCACCCTGACGCTCGTTGGGTCCTACAGAGGATGGAATCATCCCTAATTGATAGGAGTGCTGGTATGAAGTATCGCACCTTAGGACGAACCGGCCTGCACGTCTCCGTTATCGGTGTGGGCACCTGGCAGTTCGGTGGCGAATGGGGCAAAACCTTCGAACAGGCCGAGGTCGATCGCATCCTGCGTCGTGCCAAGGAACTTGGTATCAACCTCATCGATACCGCGGAGTGTTATGGCGATCACCTTGCCGAATCCCTCATCGGCGCCGCCGTGCGGCAGGACCGTTCCGATTGGATCATCGCCACCAAGTTCGGTCACAAATACCTGAGCTTCATGAAACGTGCGGAACCCCGTTCCGCCTCCGAAGCCATGCAGCAATTGGAAGACTCTCTCCGGGCGCTGCGCACCGACTACATCGATATCTACCAATATCACTCTGTTCGCAACAGCGAATACGATGACGAGCCGCTTCGTGAGGCCCTGTACAAAGCCGTTCAGGCGGGCAAGGTTCGCCACCTCGGCGCTTCCATCAGCCCACCCGACAACCTTCACCAGGTCCAACAGGCCGACCCGGCGCACGTTGATGTCATCCAGGTCCTCTATAACCGCCTCGATCGTCGGGCCGAAGCCCAGGTTCTTCCCACCTGCCAACGTCTCAACCTCGGGGTCTTCGCTCGCGTCCCCCTGGCCAGTGGTTTCCTGACCGGCAAATACAGACCCGGCGCAGTCTTCCAGCCTGGCGATGTTCGTTCCATCCAGGACCAGAAGTCCATCGACGCCCGGCTTCGCGAGGTCGAGTCCATCCGCCAGTCCGAAGTTCCCCCGAACCTTCCCATGGCTCAATGGGCCCTTGCCTGGTGCCTCCAAAACCCTGCCGTTACCGCTGTCATCCCTGGTGCCAAGACTGTTGAGCAGCTGGATTCCAACGCCCAGGCCGCCAACCTCGACATGGTTAAGGGCTGAGAAGCTTCCCAGTGGATTCCCCACTCTCCGAGAGTATCATACCCGGTTTGACCGATCACAATCCGGTTGATCGGCAGCAACCTATACGTATTAACGGACAGTATCGAAATGGCATTACAAGTCGGAATCATCGGCCTGCCGCTTGTCGGCAAGACCACCATTTTCAACGCCCTGACCGCCGCTGGCGCTGAGTCAACTGCCTACAGCAAGGCCAACACCAAGCCTAACATCGGCATTGCTCGAGTACCCGACCAGCGGCTGAAGACCATCAATCAGTACATCTCTACCGATCGCATCGTCCCGGCCACCATCCAAGTGGTTGACGTGGCTGGCTTGGTTCGCGGTGCGAGCACGGGTCAAGGTCTCGGCAATAAGTTCCTGGCCCATGTCCGCGACATGGACGCCATTCTCCAGGTGGTCCGCTGCTTCGACTCCGATGAGGTCATGCACGTCGATAATACCATCGACCCTGTTCGTGACGTCGAGACGGTTGAAACCGAACTGATCATGGCCGACCTGGAGTCGGTTGAAGGCTCGCTCGACAAGGCCCAGCGGGCGGCCCGCAGCGGTGACAAGGAAGCCATTGCCCGGGCTGATATTCTTCAGAAGGCTGTGGCCAAGCTCAGCGAAGGCAAGCCTGTTCGCGACCTCGACCTTGCCCCCGAGCAGAAGAAGCTGATCAAGAGCATGGGCCTGCTTACGGCGAAGAAGACGTTGTTTGTTGCTAATGTGGGCGAGGATGATCCGCAGGGGCAAAGCGATCGGGTGAAGAAGCTGCGGGAGCGAGCGGCCACCGAAGGTGCTCCGGTCGTGGCCGTCTGTGGCAAGCTGGAAGCCGAGATTGCCGAGTTGAGCGAACAGGATCGTGACGAAATGCTCCAGGGCATGGGCTTAAAGGAGCCTGCTTTGGCGGTTCTGGCTCGGGAGGCTTACAAGTTGTTGGGGCTGCACAGTTTCTTCACGGCCGGGCAGATGGAAATCAAAGCCTGGACGATTCCGATCGGCGCCACGGCGCCGCAGGCCGCGGGTGCTATTCACTCGGACTTTGAACGTGGGTTCATCCGGGCCGAGGTTTATGGCCTTGAGGATCTTCAGCAGTACAAGACCGAACAGGCTATCAAGCAGCACGGCAAGCTCCGTGTGGAAGGGAAGTCCTACATCTTCAAGGATGGGGACATTGCCCACTTCCTGTTTAACGTGTAATTCCCTCCAAGAGTCGTTCGGATTTCGCAAGGCGAGGTTATGTGCCTCGCCTTGTTTTTTGATTCACTCGGAGTCCACTGGGAAACCTCCCCGGAACCACCCTGGACCACCGGCCGACCACCTCGGACCACCGCCGACCACCTGGAGTCCACCGCCGACCACCCTATCGGTCGGGAGTGTTCCCTGGGCAATTCCCCACAACCCCGCGGGCGGCCAGGATTTGAGAATCCGGCAGTTGGGGCCGAGGCTCACAAAACACATTTGGCGGCGCGATTTATTTTTTCGCGCTGGGCCTAATTCAATTGGGAAAGAGCATCCTCCGCACGAATGGAGGCAAGCGGCCGGGCCGCTATAGGAATGTATACGCTCGGCTGGTAAATTTGTTCGTGGAAAATTAGGGAAAATGACAGAATGTGGCGGTGGGGGAGAGAAGCCAGGGAGCAAGCTCCCGGGGCGTTGGTTTTGTGGACGGGCGGGGGATTGGGGTGGAGAATGGGCGGTCAGTGAAGAGAAGCGGCATGCAATACAACCTCGCGCACGAAGGACGTTAGCTCATGAATACATTTGTCGGCAGGAGCAAGGGATCCGGCCGTTTGGAAGCAATGCGGATGGCGCACAGCGGTGCGCAACCCAGAGCGCTATTGCGTCATACATATTCCCGAAACCGCTGAAGTTGTATTCTTGAGCTGCGATTTTCATGCGCAAAGTTGAATAGCATGCCCTACAGGGTAAATAACGAAGGGTTGGCGGATCGGGGATGAAGGAGGGAACACTGGCAGCAAGCTGCCAGTGGCACCCGGCACCCGGCGGAAGGATTCATGGGCTCTAACCATCACAACGCCGTCTTCTACGGCATCTTCGTCGCGATCTTTGCACTGTTCACCGCTTCGATGTCAGTGCATGCGGCAACCATCAGGGGATTTGTGGTCATCCAAGAGGAACAGGCATCTAAACCTGCGCCAGGGGTCACAATCGGTCTCTGGTCCTCTGAACGGAGTGCCGAGATGATAATCGGCGGGAACGGAACCGAGACCGGGCCAGACGGGCAGTTCTCCTTTCAAGTAGATGAACCGGGAACCTATTACATCAGGATGGCTGAAAGCCGAAAGGGCAAGTATGGCGATTACGTCTGGCCCATGGCGGTTGTCCCGGTCACTGTCACCCCGAAAGGCGACGATCCCAAACCGATTAGATTGACGCTTCGCGAAGGCGCAACGATCTCAGGCAGAGCACTACTGGATTCAGGGCAGCCAGTCCCTTGGGCCATGGTCGGCGTGGTCGCTGGCGGATCGTTTGGCAATTTCGATCGCACCAACGGGAGATTTATCATCCGCGCCGTTGCGCCGAACCAGAGACAGCGTGTGGTCGTGACCCCAACGCGCCCGGAATCGTTGCTGTACACCAGGTATGTCGACGTCCCGTCCGAGAAGCTTCGGCCGGGCAGGACAGTCGATATTGGTGACATCACGTTTGCACCGCGGCCGGAGAAACCGAATCTTCGCGGCACCTACAGGACCTCCGACGGCCAGCCTGCAGAGGGAAATACGATCTTTCGCCTGCAACACCGGGACGAGCCAATCGAGTTCAGCATACCGTGCAAAGACGGCCAATTCGAATTTGCCGTTTTTCCTGGCGTGTATAAGGCAGAGACGTTTCGTGGTACTAATCTCGGCAGCATTACCGTTGAACGCGGGCGCGTAACGGAAATGGATGTCATGATTCCTCCGCCGGGAACTGCACCAGCAAATCAACGCGCCAATCCGAATGACGGGCCTCGATGAGAGGCCATTTGGCAGGCGTGCGATGGCGACTAGCCCTGTGGACTTGGCTGACGCGAACCGGAGGAGTTGGAAGGGATTAAAGGTCGAAGCATGTTTTGTTGGTATCGGCTGGGGGCGGGATATCAGGTAAAGCGGTATCTGATGGGACGCGGTTGACATGCATTGGCCCGGGGGGAGCGTTCGCATGGGCGAGTCGGCGGGGGTGGGTCCGCGAAACCGCAAGCGTGTAGGAGGGCGGGACGGCGAAGGGATGGAGTCCGATACAGGAGAGAACCCAGGGAGCAAGCTCCCGGGGCGTTGGTTTTGTAGACGGGCGGGGGATTGGGATGGAGAATGGGCTGGTCGGCTGAGGAGAAGCGGGACGCAATAGCGTGCTACGGGCAATCAGACTTTTAGACGCGTAGGGGCATCGAACCTCGACCGATGGAGTTGGTATGGGTATGCAATCCTCAGGAATCATGATGGGCCGATTGGTGGCGATTCTCGTATGCCTTTGGCTACCGTTGGCAGCGCACGCGGCCACCATCAGAGGTTCGGTCGTTATTCAGGAAGGTAGCGCGTCCAAGCCGGCCGGGGGGGTTGGGGTCATGCTTTGGTCCGAGCCTCGCAGTGCGGAATTGACAATCGGCGGAAGGTGGACCTCGACCGGCCCGGATGGGCAGTTCTCCTTTCCCGTGAACGAAACGGGTAGCCAGTATCTCAGGGTCATCTACGCCAAAGGCCAATATGCTGATTACGTTTTTCCTCGGGACTACGTGAAGGTCGTGGTTGAGGCAACAGGTGATCCCCAGCCGGTCAGATTCGTCATTCGTCTGGGGGCAACGGTCGTTGGCCGCGTCGTCAATGAGAAAGGGCAGCCCATGGCATGGGCGATGGCGGGTGTCGAGGGCGCCCCCAGCGGCGAGTTTGACAGGACCACTGGGCGCTTCACGGTTCGCGGAGTGCTGACAGGGCAAGCGCGACAGGTAAAGGTCGCCCCCGTCCGGCCCTCGGAGTACTCCTACACGCGATTCGTTGCTGTGTCAGCCGAGAAGCTGTTGCCCGGTGCTCAAGTGGATGTCGGGGATGTCCAGTTTCAGCCTGTTCCCAAACATGCAAATTTCCGCGGAACGTTTTGCGACAGCGAAGGCCAGTTACTGTCAGGATACCCGTTGTTCTTTATGTCCCATCGAGATCAGCCGGTGCAGTTCATCGTCCCAGCGCCAGGAGGACGTTTTGAGAGGGCCCTATTGCCCGGCACTTACAACGCGACCTCAAGGGAGAATGGCCCAAGCTTGGGCACGTACAAGATCGAGGCCGATCGCGTGACAGAGGCTCAGATCAAGCTGTTGCCACGCCCGGCCGCCGATACGCGGCCGGCAGAAAGTCAGAAGGACGGACAATGAGTGTGCAAGACCATCGCGCGGTGGCGGTAAGCGAAGGGCCCTTGGTGCGAGTGGATGACGTGCGCCCTCCGCAGGCCCAGGTACCAAAACCGATAACGATCAATCGTACTTGTCGAATCTACGGCGTTACCCTGATTATCATCGAGGTTTTGCGTACGCTGTGGCTCTGGCTGGTACAAGACTTTCCGTCCCCCTCCGTCCTTGCCCTTCACTCGCTGATAGCGATAGGAGGCCTCTTGGTCGCCTGCAACCAGCCCCTTGGCAGGACGATCTTTTTGGTCGCAGGGGCTCCTATGGCAATTGTATGGGCCGTCGCTCTCCCGTTATTGGCGTTGGTGCTGGCGCTCTCCTCGCTCGGCATGACTGGATCGCGGCTTCTTAGATCGCTGGCTTCGTTCGCTGCTTTGGTGATGCTGGCTGGTTACCTCTCGTGTGGAATCTACCTTTTCGCATTCCGCTTTTGGCGTAAGGAGGCATGAAATCCTCGGCAAGCGTGCCCTCGGTCTGCGCACGGAGGATCTGGTGGAGCATCACAGCGGGGGTGATGAGTTGTAGAGGAAGGGGCGTTGCGCGGAAAACCCGCCCCTGCGGGGCGGCGCTAAACGGGCGCAGAGAGATTTGTCCGTCGAAGGGGGTGCAATGGACCGCTACTTTCTGGACGAGTTCGCATATCGGGACTATCTGCAACCCGGGGCCGAAGAGGGGAATGGGTACTGATGGTATGTGGGGCTCGGACGGATCAGATAGGGGGGCGAAGTATATTGTGTTGGTATAGGCTGTGGGGGCGGGTCATCGGGTAATGGACTGCCTGATAGGAGAAGGTATAGTGGTCCGGGGGGAGTGTCCGCACGGGCGAGGCGGCGGGGTTGGGGCTGCGAAACCGCAAGCGTGTGGGAGGCGATGCGGCGAAGGAGGGGGTACGGCGCTGGATTGACAATTGGAAATTGACAATTCTCAATTGCCAATTGAAGGGGACCCACGGATGAATCCCTGGGCTTGGAGAATAGGAGCAGGGTGGGCGAGGGGAGACAGGGGGGAGGAGAACCCCGGGAACAAGTTCCTTGGGGGTTAGAGGGGTTGGGAGGCCCTTGAGTTTCCCACGGCGGCGCCGTGGGCTTTAGGAGGGGAAACAGTCTCGTGGCAGGTTCGGTTGGGGTGCATCTGTTGCGCCGAACCCTCACCCCAACCCTCTCCCGGAGTACCGGGCGAGGGGGAAAGAGGAGCTGGGGTCAGGGGTCGGGGGAGAGGGGTCAGGAGGAAAGAAGAGGGCAGACACAAGGTTCGCCCCTACGGGACAGGGGTGAGGGAGCGGGGGGTAGAGGCAGGAACGCGGCCCGGCGGGCCGCCGCGAAACGGGGCGGGAGAAGTCTAAGAACTGGCGTCAGGCGAGGAGCGGGCGAGGGGATCAGAGGAGAACTCGGGAGAACCGAAAGGTTCTGAGGGGGACGCAATGGCGTGCACTAGAGGGTTTGCGGATTTTGGCGGGGCTATTACAATCGGCTGCTACATTGTCCTGGTTCAGGGATCCTGTTGCGACATTCGGGAAGGAGCTAATCGTGAGCTGTGCTAAATCCGTGGCCCGTCGCACCGGCATTACTCACATCGATTTGCTCGTCGTGCTTTTGGCTCTGGCCGCGTGCGGCGCTACGGCCGCCACCGCTATCACCGCTGCGCAAGAGCGAGCGAATCGAATCAAGTGTGCCAGCAATCTGCAACAAATCGGCCAGGGCTTCATGATGTACGCCAACGAGAATAAAGGCCGGCTTCCTCGAACACGGTGCAACCCTGACGAACCGAAGCTCAATTTCTACGCGGGGTCAAAATCGCCTGGCCCGTTCGCGGAAGACGGGCCCGCTCCCAACGACGTCACGGCTGCGCTTTTCCTGGTGATCCGGAGGGGCTTGAAAAGAGAGGTTTTCCTGTGCCCCACTCAGCACAAGGAGCGCCCGTCCGGTCGGCTCACGGATTTGCTGGTCGAGCGGGCGCTGGAGGAACAGATCATAGCGGCGCAGCAAACGCTCAATCGCCTTCGCGCCCAGCGAGGTGGACCTCGGGTTTCCGTGATGAAGCTAACTCCCTTGCCCGCCAGCCTGCCTGCTGATGCTGCGCCGGAGGCCCCCAAGCCCGCCTGGGATGTCCGCAAGATGTCCAACTTTCCTGGGCCAGATGATCTGAGTTATAGCATCGCCAATCCGTATCCGTCATCGAAAGCAATATCGATCGGCTATAAGTGTTCTTTCAGCGTCCCCGCGGATTTCGCCCTTGCCGCAGACATCAACCCCGGAGGCGCGACGGTGGTGAGCGTTACCGCCGATTCCGCGGTACAGGAGATGCACAAAGCCAACAGCCCGAATCATGGCGGGGAAGGACAGAACGTCCTGTACATGGATGGCCATGTGGAGTGGACCGTAAGCCCATTCGTGGGTGCCCATCGCGACAATATCTACACTCGCGCTAAGGCGAATGCGATGCCTCGCGGACCTGAACAAGAATCCGTCCCCGCCAGCGTTGAGGGCACGGATCCCGCGCTGGCCCTCGACAGCATCCTTCTTCCATCGGCCGGGCAGCGTCCCACCACGGCAGCAGCCGAAAAGCCGTCTGAGCACAGCGAAGGATCTGGGCGGTAGAGATCCTTCGCTGCGATCAGGATGACAGGCACTGGGGGAGCGATCCTACGCGGGG
>JBLNDH010000246.1:0-10034 GCA_050261455.1 Bacillota bacterium | reverse complement strand
GGACATTCCTTGGACATGGAGGGTGGGCGCATAGTTCGCTCCCATGGAGTCAATAACGTCTCTTCAGGCAACAGAGGGCATCCAGTCGGACCATGCCTGGCGCAGCTGCTCTGTCTCCTCAGCAGATGTGGGCAGTTCCCAGTAGGCAAACTCGGAAAGCCCCCGTCTCCGGTAATCCGCGATGTTTTCCTCCACCTGCTGCGCAACGGCGTCGGCGCTCGCGAGAAATCCCTCGAACTCCTGCCGCTCGGCGAGATACCGCAGGAAGACATAGAAGGTATTCGGTGCCCGCGAACACTTCTCCGGCTGGGGCATGGGCCAGTACGTCACCTTTTCCATCGAGGCTTTCACCTGAATTGAAGCCAGAGCTCCCATCTTAGGATCGTTTACGAGAAGGTCGATGCCGGCGGCGTTTCGCATCGTGGGCAGAACAATCAGCCCTCGCAGCGAGAGCCGATAGGCCACAAAATAGACGCCAGCGACACCGATCAGATCATTCCTCAGACTGAGTGGCCTGCCTTTCATTGTCATGACCTTGGTTAGCATTGAATATTAGGGAGACTAGCCCTGCGTGGAAAGCAGCATGTTGAGAATTCAATACGATCGGGATGGATATCGCGACCATGCTACGCCGGTGGTGGTCTGTCGAACGAATGACGGAACCCAACTCTCGCAATGCAGGCGAAGCGATCTGAGGGTCTGCCATTCCCATGACTGCTGTGATGCTAACATGGCCATGTATGAGGTAATCCGGGAAACGGTTTGTTCATACGTTCTGATGATGCCAAAGGCTGCCGCTTCCGAAGTAGAGCCTGGGTTGCTGCCAACCAGGTCGGCTTTGGGACGACGAATAGCCAGTCAAATCAATTACTCAGATACCGATAGAAGCGACCCCAAGGTCAGTGCTATCTAAGTTTCCGAAACCTCAGTTGGCACTCACAGATGACCAGCACGCCCCAGCCCAGACGGCGCAAGTAGCAGAGGTCCTTTAGGTTTGTTGATTTGCTGGCTACTTGCTTATCTCTTAAAGGCACGGGGTTGATCTTGAGAGGCGACCTATCTGCCGGGCAGCTGTGCGTATGCCATAAACACCCTTGGACCTCAATAACCTTACGGCAGGACGAAGAATACAGGGAAGGCGCGCCAGGCAAGCCGCGGTGCTACAGATGGTATTCCAAGACTGACAAGCTTGCCTCGCTCTGCTGCATGGACTGCTGGCCAGACGACGAACTGGCACATTTACTTGCCGGTGCGCTACTAATATCAGAGGTCGAAAGGGCCTATAACCGATTGGGCATTCCCGACACGTAGAAATACATGGTACGCTTCGACGAGGTGAATGCATGTCCCTAGTGCTTGGAAGCTGTGCAGATGTCAGCGTTTCTAGGACCAGAGTGTCTCGATTGCGGTACTAGCACATCGATGCATGATGGCGGTTAGGTGCGATTGCTTTTGGGACGATCAAGAAAAGGTAGTGAGCTGCTCACTTGACCTCATAAACAGTTTCGAAGAAAACAGTGCTTGGTAAGTGTGGGTATGGGCAAACGATCGGGATCAAAGGGACCACGTGCCTCAAATGGTGGACCAAGTTGCGAAACGGGTGAAGTTCCGTAAGCCGCCGGTTGTCGAGATCACGGCGGGTTTCTCTTTGATTCGTGGGACCACGGTCGATTGGAACTGGGATACTGCGTCGGACTTTTTAGAACAAGCAGTTCCTTCCGGCGAAAAGACGGAGAGCTTGCAGGCAATTCGCATTCTGAAGCGGCCTCGCCGTTCAGCGAAACTCAAACGGCGAGAAGTTTCACTCGCCGAAGAAGATGTTCTTCGAATGCGGCGATATTCTAGGGACCGCAGTCACTGCTTGCAGATCGCGCCAGACAGATTGATTGTGAACTGCGTTAAGAAAGAGACGAGCATACCGAGCTTCAGTGTTTTACAGCCATTAGTTCTTGAATACTTACCGAAGTACATCGAGGCGTTCAAGCCTGAGCGTTTTGACAGCGTTTTTCTCAATTACATCGACGATGTTGAGGTTCCCGCTATCCCTCCGCTTTCTGTTTCGCAGTATTTTAATATCAATGTCGATTTCCCGGATGACTTTGGCAGTTTGCAGAGCTTTGCCGTTACGGGTAAGTGGATCGACGAGCCAGTAACGGTGCAGTTGGAACTTCGTGATATCCGTCCATATACTTTCCGACTTGAGTGGACAGCGATATCCCAAATACGCACAGGGGCTAGTATGGAGGATGCGTTGTCGACCTTGTTGGCATGTCGCCAAGTTCTCTGGAAGCGGTTTGATGCATCTGTTACCGAACAAGCGAAGGCACTTTTTGAGCCGGAATAACCATGTTCCTCTATGCTCCACCTGTCAATGAGTATGTGAACATCTCACCGGTGCATACAGGGGCATCATTGACTGAAGATCGTTCTTGGCGACGTGGAGCTCTCGGTCCGGCGACACTCCAAGGGGGCCTATGCGAAACGGTTCACGCTGGACAGTTTACATATCCGCTGCGAGTGCGATTGGCGGAATGCATTGGCCCGGACTTCTATAGCCTTGAGGGCTTTTTTCCTCACATCGTTGGAGGCGGCAAGACCCCGATGGAAGCGCGTGAGGATTTCGCTCGCAAGGTCCATATACTTTTCCAAGAAATTGATAATACGGCAGAGTTTGAACGCACGGACAAGCAGCAACGATTGTGGGGTGTCTTTGCCGGTCTTATTGATCTGAGACAGTATGAATCAGCGAAAAGCATTACCGTAACCCAGATAGGCCAGATTACTCGCCGGTTGCGTGCCGGACGCGTCCGGGTACGCTGGGCAACTGGGCTAATTGAGCGAATTGATATTGCAAAGGCAAGTCCGGAGTTCGCGGTGCTGAAGGTTGGGCAGTGGTTTGAGGCTGTTGTCCGTCGAGATTACCTTTCTGATCGGCTTCTTGCTGTTGAGCATGTATCTGGAATTCGGAAGCCAGAGTACGGTCCGGAGGAGCGTGAGCAGTTTTGGTCTCTAGGCACAAGGCAACGCGCTGGTGATGCGGCAGCCGAATAGTGGCGGCATGAACTACGGGCAATGTTACTTCTTGGATGTAGGGCAAGGTACCGCTAATGTGGTATTACTAAGCGGGCGACGGGCTCTAGTTCTAGATGCGGGGCCAATCAAGAAGGCTAGTCCTGTCCACCGGTTGCTGAAAAAGTATGCAGGAACAATTGAATGTGTTCTCTTGTCCCATCATGACAAGGACCACATTCTAGGGTGGGAGCAGATTGCTGCGGATTTCCAGAAGAACATAGGCGCGGTCTGGTGTGTTCCCGATGCTAATCCGGAGGAGGGGCGGCGGATTGATATTACAATGAAGCTTTCCAATGAAGGAAAGATCCCAAGGCCGTCGCCTGCAATGGTTGATTCCTTAAAGGTGAAGAAAACGATCTGGAAAGACAGTCAGAGTCCCCTGCAACTGGATGTGTACTATCCAGATCTGCAGGGAGTACATGAAGCAATTAAGGCCGGTAACAAGAACGGCTGTAGCGTTGTCGCGGCTCTAGGTTACAACAACGAAGTAATACTGTTCCCCGGCGACTGCCAAATCAATGCATGGCGAAGGCTTCGCGACGAGTCTCCACACTTGCCGCTACAGGCTAAGGTTGTCAATGTGCCGCACCATGGCGGGCTGCCGGGCGGTACTCCTGATGAGCTAACGTGGCTGTATAAACAGGCAGTCCAATCCCGAGTGGCTGTTGTGAGCGCGGGGAGCGCAAACGACGAGGGGCATCCTACTCGTGAGGTCATCACTGCGCTACGTGACGCCGGGGTACGGATCATGTGCACCCAGATCACTCCAGCGTGCCAAGCGACGTTGGAGCCGCTACGTCCCGGAGTGATTCCCCCCTTGGCAGAGTTCTCTGCGTCCACGATTACCCCAAGCTTCACAAGTACGGCACAGAGGAGTCGGAATGTGGGTTGTGCAGGGACGGTCCGGGCCAGTCTTGGAGAGAACGCCATCCAGGTTTTGCGACAAAGCGAACACCTAGCCGCCGTCACCAAGAAGGTGTCCAGCCCGATGTGCTGCTAACCTATGGTCGGCGATCGCAAGTTCAACTATCGGGTGGAGACGTCGCTATCGGCAATCTTTCTTGCACCGATAGTAGAGTAACCACACTTGGCCGTTCTCGAGCCATCGGGCCGCGCAGGAGTCCGTGTGTAACACGACCATGACTTGCTCGAAGGTGACAGGCCCTGCCAGAAGTCGAGCGTTGTGGGGGCGGATCGACTGTGAGCAGGCAGGGCAGGCGAATCGTACCGGAGTCCTCCAACCTAGCCGCATGGTTGCAGCATCGCCGAAAAAGGGCTTGGGCAGCCATCGATCAAGCCGGGTCTGTCGTTGCGTCCGGGTTTCGCCGGGCGGCACACGGTACCGCGGATGTAGCGGGATGACCCGCAAGAGCAGTTGTTTCCGGGCGAGGGCATCCAGAACCCATTCCCGATGCGCCTGATCTGCGGCCGATTCGTTGCCAATTCCCAACGCTGCCCGTAGGCTTGCTTCGTGCTCCTCATCGATCTCGGCCCAAACCCGCCACGGCAGGTGTTGCTTCCATTTCTTCTGCCTGCGGGACAGTGGGCCGGGCAGGAGCGGGAACCGGCGGCCTAGCCTTCGACGAATACTCTGTTCTAAGCTGATGGTCGGATTGGGTTGCATGTCTGGCCTCGGAAATTCTCCAGGCCGGGGGAAATTCTGACCCCGGCGAAATTTGCAGGTCGCGATATGAGGCGGGGCATCTGCTGATGCGCCGATCGCCCACGTAGCGGCTTCCGGCCGCTGCCGGGCCAGCTCCACGAAAGGCATGGCTCGCGCAGCTCCGGATCGCCCTTTCCCAAGTCACCGCTTCATGGAGGCGGTGGCCGTGATCCCTGTTGCGGGATTGAAATGGTGCGGTATCTGCCCTGATGGCGCATTGCCCGCCCTCCCTCAGCCTTTGGGCTCCGCTGACGCTGCCTCCACCAGGGCCTTGATCCCCGCCCGGACGGCAGCGGGGAGGCTGGCCCAAGCAGCAACGACTTTGGCCAAGTCGGGGTCGGTTGGCTGCTTGTTTGCTTCCGTTTGGGCGTCCGGTGCGCCGGATTCTGCGCCGCCTGCCCCCGAAATCCCCGATTTTCCCAAGGAATCCGGGGGCTGTTCGAATCCCCTCGGGGTCACTACCCCGTGCACATTGGCTTCGGCCGGTTGCACGGGGTTATTTTTTTTACTGGTGCTGCCTTTGCCGCTCGATCGCCTTAGTCGCTGGCGGTTTCGCGGTTCCAATCCTGCCGATTTGCCGAAATGCCACACTGTTACGGCGAGTTTGATTTGACCAAGCTTGCTCAGCTTGCTCCCGTTTCGCGCCGGAGCTAGCATGCTGATGGCCGAAACAATTCTGATAATCACCACGTAGTATTCTGTTGGCTGTGCTGGCTCGCTACAGCCAACGGGCTTGACCTTGACGGGACAGCAATGCATGGGAGCAGCAGAACACTTGCCTTCATTTTCATGGCCGTTGCGGCCATCACCCTGGGGAGCACCTTGGCGATTTACTGGATGGGCCAACAAGTCAATGCCATCAATCAAACGGTCATCCGCAGCCGCGACCTGATAGTTACCTTGGACAACACGCTCTCTGCCCTCGAGAACGCGGAAATGGGTCAGCGCTGTTACGTGTTGACCGGGGAAGAACAATATCTGGAACCCTACCAAGCTGCCGTTGGCCGCATCCACCAGAGATTGACGGAACTGGAGTATGCAGCCAAGGCAGGAGAGATTCCGCCTGAACAAGCGGAGGTTGTGGTTCGCCTGAGCCGGGAGAAGCTTACGGAACTGGCGCAGATCATCCGCCTGAGGCAGGAGAAGGGATTGAAAGCGGCCTCGGCCCTAGCGAGGACCGATGCCGGCGAGCGGGTCATGGATGAGCTACGCGAGCGGATCGGGCAAATGGGAATACAGGCCACCGCGGAATTGACCGCCAACCGGCAGCGGCGGGACCGGGCCAACACCATGCGGACCGTTGTGGCGGGCGGCATGGCTCTGATTACGCTGTTGTTCCTGGGCTGGGCCTACCGCCGAATTCGTGAGGGCATCCTCGCCACGGAACGAGCGGTGGAAGTCCTTCGTCGTTACGAGCTGTTAGCCGGCCATAGTCGGGACATCATCCTCTTCCTTCGCCGCGAGGACGGGCGCATTCTGGAGGCCAACACTGCCGCCGTGAACGCCTATGGGTATAGCCGCGACGAGCTGCTGGCAGCAACGATCCACGATTTGCGCGCAGCCGACCCGCGGGAACGGGTTGCTGCGCAGATGGTCGAGGCCGATGCCCGTGGCATCCTCTTTGAAACCGAACATCGGCGCAAGGACGGTAGTACCTTCCCGGTGGAGGTCAGCTCGCGGGGCGAGACCATCGGCGGCCTGCGCACCGTGATCAGCCTAATCCGCGACATCACCGAGCGCAAAGCCGCGGAGCAGAAGCTGCGAGAAAGCCGGGAGGATCTGAACCGCGCTCAGGCCGTGGCACATACCGGGAGCTGGCGGCTGGCGGTTCAGCGAAATGAGCTGCTCTGGTCCGACGAAACCTATCGGATCTTCGGCATTCCCCAGGGGACGCCTCTGACCTACGAGGCATTCCTCGCGGCCGTTCACCCCGAAGATCGGGATTACGTGAATTCCAAATGGCAGGCGGCCCTCAGTGGTGAGCCCTACGATATCGAGCACCGCATCCTGGCAGACGGCGTGGTAAAATGGGTCCGTGAGCGTGCAGAGTTGGAGGCCGACGGCCAGGGGACGCTGCTGGGCGGCTTTGGGATGGTTCAGGACATTACCGCCCAGAAGCAGGTGGAAGTGGCATTGATCACAGCCAATCGCAGTGCCGAGCAGGCCAAGGCCGCTGCAGAGGAAGCCAACAAAGCCAAGGACCATTTCCTGGCGGTGCTCAGCCATGAGCTGCGCACGCCGCTGACGCCGGTTATGGCTGTTCTGCCGATGCTTCAGGCGGATTCGCGGTGCGATGTGGAGACTCGTGAAACGCTGGAAATGGTCCGCCGCAATGTCGAATTGGAATCGCGGCTCATCGACGACCTGCTGGACCTGACCCGCATCGCCCGGGGGAAGGTCGTGCTGGATAGGCGGCCCGTGTCCGTTCGCCAGATCATTGAACAAGCAATACAGGTGTGCCTGCCTGATATCGAGGCCCGGCGACTCCATTTTGGATTTGAGATCGACGACCGGCAGCATCTCGTCTACGCCGATGCCGGACGCCTCCAGCAGGTCTTCTGGAACCTGCTCAAGAATGCCATCAAGTTCACGCCCCCGGAGGGTTGCGTAGGGGTACGCGGCTGGCATGAGGACGATGCGATCATCGTCGAGGTCAGCGACAGCGGCATTGGCATCGAACCCGACGTGCTCCCCCGTCTATTCAACGCCTTTGAACAGGCCGAGCGATCCATCACCCGCCAGTTCGGCGGTCTGGGGCTGGGGTTGGCCATCAGCAAGGCCATGATCGAGTCGCATGGCGGCAGCATCGTCGCCCGCAGCGAAGGCAGGGGCAAAGGTGCAGTCTTCCGTGTTCAACTGCCTGCAATACCCGCGACCGAGCCCTGCGAGCCGAGGCCACACGTAGCCGGGGTTGATCACACAGGTGTGAGCATCCGGCCACTGCCAACGGCCCGGCCCATGCGCATTCTGCTGGTGGAGGATCATGGCGACACCGCCCAGATCCTGCGTCGGTTGCTGATGGCCGATGGCCATGAAGTGCAGATGGCCGGTGATATAGGCACCGCCTTGAGGCTGGTTGACCAAGGTCAATTCGATCTGCTGATCAGCGATCTTGGGCTGCCCGATGGCAGCGGCCACGATTTGATGCGCGAGCTTCGGTCGCGTGGACACAAACTACCCGGCATCGCCCTCAGTGGTTATGGGCAAGAGCAGGACATTCACCGCAGCCGCGAAGTGGGGTTCGCCGCTCACCTGACCAAACCCACGAACCCCGATCGACTGGCCGAAGCAATTGCCATCATCGCCGCCCGCTGATTCCCGACGGCCGCGCAATTCCGCATCGCCCCCTTTGCGGTAGCCCGCAGGGCCCGTTTCCTCTCCCCCTGCTTATGCCTTCCTCTTCTTGACCTGAAAACTAATATCCCCCGGCCGGCCCCGCGATTCGGATTTCACGCCGCCATCGTCTTTCTGGTCCGGTCCGACGCTGTAAACCACCGCCTGCTCGCCTTCGATCTTCAGCCGCATTGGCTGACCATCGAACGGATCGGTGGGAATCTCGTTCAGGTAAGCCGGGCACAGGTCTTCGAGCCTAGCCGGTAGTTGGCCGTGTTCCATGCGGTAGCGGGCGATGGCCAGCCCGATCCGGGCACCTTCAAGCCGGGCTTGCTCGCCCGCGACGCTGTGGAAGATAGGCGTAATTGCGGGCATCAGCACCGCCGTCAATATGCCGCGTTCCCGATTGCCCACCCGTTCCGTCTGCTGCCGCGACAGCAACTCATGGACTTCGTAATAGGGCTTCAGAGCCAGTTGGCGGTTTTGGCTCATGGCCTGCCGATATGCCAGGACGTCGTCGCCGAGCAGAAACACCCGAAACAACAGTCTGCGGCATTGCGGCGAGAGAAAGTCGCCGGGTGTATTACCCACCAGCAACTCCAGGGTGATACGCCCTTCTACCAGATCGCAAAACGTCGCCATTCCGAACGCTTCCTCGGTGGTCATCGCCCGGCGCAACATTCGGGCCATTCGCTCGGAGTTCCCCAGCTTGAGTTTGAGTACCTGCTGGGGCGTAGAGATCGCGGGCAGCAGTTCTTCCTCCAGCGTATGGATCGCCATTGCCTCGATCCCGATGGAAACCAACGCGTTCAGCAGAAACGGGTCTCGGCCCGTGTGCTCCGAGATGCGCAGCATGGCGTCTACGTCGTCAATGGCCGCATCGATCTGCCCCTGCGACAGCTGCTGGCGGGCATGGAACTGGAGCAAGTTGGCGCTGATCCGTAGCCACTGCAGTTCCGGCAGCACGATGCTGATCCAAGGTCGCGCGAAGTCGTGGTCAAAGTGACAGTCGGGAAGCTCGGCGGCCCGTTTCAATAACGCCAGGGTTTCCGCATGCCGGGAGAGCAACTGGCTGACGGCCGGGTCAGCAAAATCGGGCTTGTCCTGCCACTGCGGAGAGCTGGTGGCATCCCGGCTATTCAAGGATTTGTCGGCGTCTATCCGTCGGAACGCCTGTTCGTACACCAACGCGGCATTCTGTGCATCGTTCACCACCGGGGGAGCTACCGAGAGCATGCTGGCGCCGGCCTCGGCACGCAGCGCCAGCATTTGCGTGCGCACTGCCAGGTCCATGTTCCACAAGGTCATCGCCCACACCCCGGCTGCCACCAGCAGCGCCAAGGCCAGCCTTCCCACCGGCCACGCCGACGCGCTCCGGGGCAGGGCCTCCGGCAAACGCCGGCTAGCCAGGTGCAGCAGTACGCAGATGCCGATGAAACAGACGATTGTCAGCGACAGGCAGTAGCCGAATCGGCTGGGATTGATATGCGCGACCTTCATCAGCCCGGCCGCAAACGACAGACTGCCCAGGATCAGCAGCGGCGGCCACACGATGACAAACGCCAGTAGCCCATACCCCAGACTCCGGCGTACGCGGGCTGCGATGGCAATTCCCGTGCCCGCCCATAGCAGCGTCACAACCAACGTCTCAATCCAGAATAGTGCGTAACTCATCTTATGGCTCCAAAGGAGTGTTTGTCAGTAATACGGATCCAGCACTGGCCCCACGCGGTAGCGGCGCGGCCACCAGGTTCTCGCTGGCCGAGAGCACCACCGCCATCCGGCACGCCTCTGCGGACGACAGTTCAGGGACCACCTGATGGATGGCGTCTGCCCGGACGCGAGTTTGCTGAGGCGATACCTTCAGACGAGTGGCAAATGGCTCTCCCGACGCGGCCAGCGACAGATTGAGCACCAGGATCGCGGCGGCCGCGAGCGACGCCGCATAGGACCAGAGGCTCATCCG
>JBLNDH010000245.1:0-2772 GCA_050261455.1 Bacillota bacterium | reverse complement strand
ATCCGTCAGGAACTGGTGCGCCCTGATGCTGTCTGCGCTGGTGATGAGCGATTTGCCATTGCCGTCTACATAATTGGCATTGGTGGCGGAGTAGTAAAGCATACCCCAGACCAGTTGCGTGAAGTCCAGCGAGCGGCCCAGGCCAATGCCCAGACCAGCCACTCCGGTATTCTTCTTGATCTGTTGCGAGTAGCTCAACAGTTCGTCCCAGGTGGTGGGCGGTTTGGCCGGATCGAGGCCCGCCTGCCTGAAGATGTCCTTGTTGTACCAGAGAACGAAAGGCGCCACCGCCGCAGGAATGGCGTAGATCTTGTCCTTGTACTTGACATCCTGCCAAGCGCCCGCCGGGATGTCCTGCTTGAGTTCGGTGTCGACCAGGGAGTCAAGCGGCATCATCGCACCGATGTCCACCAGCGCGGCCAAGTCAGAGGGCGAGCAAAGGTAAACGTCGGGCTCCTGCCTGCCGGAGACCCAGATAGGGATCCTGCTGTGGAAGGTGTTCCAGTCGGCATCGATGATCTCGAGCCTGATGTTCGGATGCTCCTTGACCAGGGCCTGTTCGACCTCGGTGAAGAACACCCGGGCTTCCTTGGGGTATCCCGGCCGCATCACCTTGATTGTGACCGGTGCCGCCGCCAGGCCGGCGATGGCGCCGAAAAGCATCGCAACCAGCGCCATGACTGGGAGAACCAACCTTTTCGTCCAACGAGGCGAAGTGAGTTTCATCCCTGTGCTACCTCCTTGTCACTTTTGGCATGGCTGAAACCCGATGACCGTTGCGGCTGAATGTGTCCTTTTCTCACCTCCTTCCCGCGTCATGCCCTTGTGGCCGGGTATGATGTGTCCGGATTTGCATGTAGCGCCGAATCCGCGCGCCTAGTCCGTCAACGGGAGCTCTATTGCCCGCTTTTCCCGGGCGCTCCGGTAGATCGCCAGGACCACTTCGAGGGATTTGCGAGCCTCCGTACCGGGCACAGCCGGTTCGCGATCGTTGACGATGGCCTCGTACATATCCTTGACATGCAAGGCGTGCCCGCCGGGAAACCCGTCCGCCGGATCCGGCTTGCGCCCATTCAGCGACGCCGCGTCAAACGCCGCCGCGGCTTCGTCGAATCCGGCGTGCACGATGCGGTCGCCGGCGCGCATATCGCCCTGGATCATGATCGTGCCTTTTTTACCGTGAATCTCCAGGCGATGCCCGTACGCCGGATTGCAGCAGGTCGTGCCGACCAGCGTGCCCAGAGCGCCGCTGGCGTATCTGATAATCGCCACCACCGTATCCTCGACCTCGCAGTTGTGCGCCAGCGTATCGTAGTGCGCGGTCACCGAGGCAATTGGCCCCATGATCCACTGCAGCAGGTCGACGGTGTGTATGCCCTGGTTCATCAACGCGCCGCCGCCGTCCAACGCCCAGGTGCCGCGCCAGCCGGCGCCGTCGTAATAGCTTTGCGGCCGGTAGTATTTGATATGGGCGTCCCCCAGGACCAGATCTCCGAGCAGTCCTTCGGCCACGGCGCGTTTGACACTCTGCGGGATGATCGCCATCCGGCGCTGAAAAACCACGCCAAGCTTGACGCGATTACGACGACAAGCCTCGATAATGCGGTCCGCGGCGGCGAGCGCGATCTCGATCGGTTTTTCCACCAACAGGTGGCAGCCGCCGGCCGCCGCCTGGAGGCAAACCTCCTGATGTGCCCCACTCGGTGTGCAGACGCTGACTGCGTCCGGCTTTGCCTCGGCGAGCATCTTCGGGAGTTCATCGTAGAAGGCCGGTATGCCATGTTGCCCGGCAAAGGACTCGGCCACCGCCGAATTGGCGTCCATACAGGCCACGCACTGGCATTCCTCGACTTCGGCCAGTGCCCTGGCATGCTGTGCACCGATTACGCCGCAGCCGATTATGCCCCATCGCAAAAGTCTACCGCTCATTGCGTCCACCTCATATTTGCCGGGGCTTTTGGAAGCAGCCTCCCCGGCGCCCACCGGGACACAAACAATGAAATGCTTCACATCGAAGGGCCGTAGCGTCAAAGCACGAATACGCGCACGAGCACGAAGCGGGGACATCCTGACCAGAGGTGTGACGTATTCCGCACGCGCGCATCAATTACACCGCACCAGGATCTTGAGGCCCTCGTGATTGACAGCCGCGGCGAATGCCTCGTTGATCTCCGCCAAGGGAAATTCGTGGGTCACGATCTTGTCCGCGTGAATGACGCCGCGCCCGATCCGTCCCAGGGTGGCGAGGGTGCGCGGGCGCGTATACGTTTCCGGAGGGCATTTCAGGCCCACCACTGTCAGGATCTTGTGCACGATGTCCTCGATCCTGAACGCGGCAATATCTTCGTGCGGCCTGCCGAACAAACCGATTTGACCAAATCTGGCGACCACGGCGAAGCAAGTCATAATGGCACCGGCGACACCCGAAGTGTCGATGGCAATCGACGGCCCGCCATTGGTCGCATCATTTATCTTGTCCTGCAATTCCGGATCGTCGGCCCGCAAGACGTGCGAAGCGCCCAAGGCGGCCGCGATCTGCAGCCGCTGCGCCACAGTATCGACGCACACGATCGCGCTGCAGCCGGCTTCCCTGAGGTGTTCCAGGATGAGCAAGCCGGCTGAGCCGACACCCGTGATCAAGACCCGATCGGCCGGCTCGACCCTGATGCGTTCGAGGACCCAGGCCGCCTCCTGTGCCATCTTGCAAAGCGCGGCATGCTTGTCCGCGATGCCTTCGGGAACCTTGGTCAGTCCCGCCGCCTCAGCCACCAC
>JBLNDH010000244.1:0-15921 GCA_050261455.1 Bacillota bacterium | reverse complement strand
CGGCAAGACCAAGACCCTCACCGAACGCACCGGTCGCCTTATCCGCGGCGGCGCCAACCCAGCCAGCATTCTCTGTCTCACCTTCACCAACAAAGCCCGCGACGAAATGCGCAGCCGCATCGTCGCCGTGCATGGCCCCCTGGCCGAAAAAGTCTTCATCAGCAACTTTCATGGCCTCTGCGGCATTCTCCTCCGCCACATGGGCTCCCCCCTGGGCTACAACGAACGCATGACCATCTGTGATTCCGATGACCAGGCCGATCTGCTCCAGCAGATCGCCCGCATGAAAGGCCTCGAATTGACCAAACCCCAAGGCCGCGTCCTCTCCTATGTCGTCAACGACTGGCGCGAAAACCTCGGCACCCCCGAGCAGTTCGATGCCCTGGCCGACCATCGCATCAAGCCCGCCGAACTCGGTGTCCTGCGCAAATACCTTCAGCAGCTCCGCCAGCGCAATATGTGCGACTTCAGCGGCCTGCTCTCCGAAACCGCCCGCCTGCTCCAGGAATGCCCCGAAGTCCGCCAGCGGCTCCAGAAGCGATTCCGTTTCATCCAGGTCGATGAATACCAGGACACCAATCGAGCCCAGAACCAGATTGTCGAACTGCTGGCCGGTGAGGAAGACAATGTCCTGGCGGTGGGGGATGGCGATCAGTCCATCTACGAATGGCGCGGGGCCAGCCCCGATGCCATCCAGCAGTTCATCCGCAACGGGGAAGCGAAGACGGGCCAGTGCAAAGTCGTCAAGCTCGGCGTCAATTACCGCTCCACCCCCCAAGTCATCGAAGTCGCCGACCGCTTGATCCGCCATTGCGCGCATCGCATCCCCGTCGAATTCACCACAATCAATCGCCCCGGCGAGCCTGCCAAGTGTGGCCGATTCTCCAAGCCCGAAGAAGAAGCCGAAGCCATTGCCGGCGGCATCCACAACCTCATTCGCACCGGCACTTCTCCCCGCGAGATCGCCATCTTCTACCGCACCAACGACATGAGCCGCCTCGTTGAGCAGTCGCTGGCCAAACGCCAGATTCCCTACGAGGTCGTCGGCAGCGGCAGCTACTACGACCGCATGGAAGTTCGCGATGTCCTCTCCATGTTGCGATTTCTCTGCAATCCCAAAGACGGGATCTCGTTTGCGCGGATCGCCAACAAACCCGCCCGGGGTATGGGCGATGTCCTGATCGGCAAACTCGAAACCTATGCCGAGAAACGTGGCATCGACCTGCTGACCGCCTTGCGTGATGAGCATCTGCTGCAACTCCGCGATGAGCAAGGCAAACCCCTCACCGACACCGCTTTTCGCGCCTGCCATGCTGCCCATGAAATCTTCGGCATCCCGACCCTCCGCCGATCCGTCTATTCCATCGCCAATGAGGTCCTCGATCGCTCCCACTACGACGAGTGGCTTCGCGACAAGTACGAAGACGATGACGAATACGAATCCCGCCGCCGCAATGTCAATGAACTGATTCACAGCATCGGCGAGTTCTCCCGCACGAGTCCCCACGCGAGTATCGCCGACTATCTCCAGAGCATCTCCCTCTACACCGACACCGACGCCGCCCGCGATGGCAATGCCGTGCGCATGATGTCCCTGCATGCCTCCAAGGGCCTCGAATTTGACGTGGTCTACATCATCGGCCTCGAGCAAGGCATTCTCCCCCATGCCAAAGCCGTCGAAGAACGAGGTCCCCGCGGCCTCGATGAGGAACGCCGCCTCTGCTACGTCGGCTTCACCCGCGCCCGCAAGGTCCTTCGCGTCACCTGGTGCCAGCAGCGCCAAGACACCTCCACCCGCGGCCCGCGCCTCCGCCTCAAAGCCTCTCTCCCCAGCCAATTCCTCCTAGAGTCCGGCCTCATCTCCTCCGCCGAGTACCAATCCGCCCTCTCCGACGCCCGCACCACTCGCCGCCCATCCTCCACAAAGGTGCATTCAACGCATTGCTAGTATTCCCAACACACGCCTCTCTTCTTCCCTCTTCCCCCTCGCCCGGTACTCCGGGAGAGGGTTGGGGTGAGGGTTCCGCGCAAGGAGTATCCCCCAACAACCACTCCGACATCCCCATAATGCCCAGGAAACCAGTTCCCTGGGTTTCCTTCCCCACCCAACTGCCGCTCCTGTGCCAACCCTGCCCCCATGTCTCCAAGCCCCGGATTTATCCCTGAGCCTTCCCCCATCCTCCACCCCAATATAAAAAGAGCCGACCCGTTTCCGGGTCGGCCCTTGTTCCTTCAACTCCATCCAACACACTTACTGCAGCACCGCATGGAACTCATGCGTTCCCGCCCCCACCTCGAACCTCACATATCCATCCTCCGGCTCCGCCTTGACCGGCTTCACCGCCGCCATGATCTTCCCTTTCTGACCAACGGCCGGCACATACACCGTCGCCGTCGTGTTCGCCGGAACCGTCACCTTTAGCTCGAGTCCCTTCTCCGTCTTCACCCAACTGGCGGCCACCACGCCGCGAATCGTCTGTACCGACGCCTTGGCATACGTCAGGTCGCCAGCCAGGTGTGGCTTGATGATGATGTGCTTCCAGGCCGGCTTCTCCGGATCCAACCGAATTCCCGCCAGCGTGTTGTAGAACCACGCCGAGATGTTCCCGAAGAAGATATGATTCCCCGAGTCGCCTCGGCCCCAGTTCTCCTGCAGCGTCGTGTATCCCTTGGCCACCCATTCGCCCCACCCCGGACCCGTCGGCTGCGTCAGCATCTTGAACGCCAGATCGATTTGACCATTCTCCGTCAGCACGCGGGGCATGAAATGCGCCCCGAACACGCCGCATGTGGGGTGATTGTTATCCTTCGCCAACGCCTCCATCAGGCCCTTGAAGATCGCGGGCTTGTCCTGGTCATTGGCGATCCCCTGGTACAGCGGCGTCAACTGGGCCGTCTGCGTCCCGCCCCGATACAGGCCCGTCGCCTTGTCAAACAGCGTCTTGTTGTACGCCTCGCGAATCTGCTCCGCCAATTCCGCGTACTTCGTCGCATCCTCGGCCTTACCCAGCAGCGCCGCGATCTTCGACATCACCACCGCATCCACGTAGTAATAGCTCGTGACGGTGATCTCCGCCTTGGTCGGCTTGATCGCCACCCAGTCATTCAGACCGTTGTACAGGACATGGTCCTTGGCCTGCGACCCGAGCCGGTTCATCAGCCGCTGCATTCCCTCGTAGTGTTCCGCCAGGATCCGCGTATCGCCGTTGTATTGGTACATGTACCACGGCAGCAGGATGTACACCGACTCCCACGCCGGCCCACCGTTCAGTGTCCACTTCGGATCGGGCACCACGTCCGGCACAAACCCGTTCTCAAACTGGGCATCCTTGATCGAATTGATCCAGCCCGTATACCCAGCCGCATTGTCGAAGTTGTACATCCCCGCTTCCGCCGCCAGGTGCGCATCGCCCGTCCAACCATTCTTCTCGCGATGCGGGCAGTCCGTTGGAATGCACTGGAAGTTGCCGATGTACGACCATTCCGTCATCTTCTGCAGCTTGTTGATCACCGGATTGGAGCACTCGAACGACCCGACCTTCGGAAATGCCGTGTACACCACGCATCCCTGCAGGCTCTCCCGATACAGCGGAATCGACGATTCCACCTGCACGTACTGGAACCCGTGATACGTAAAGCGCGGCTCCCACGTCTCCACGCCTTTTCCCTTCAACGTATATATGTCACGCTGGAACAATTGCTTGTCCACGTACGGATCAATGTTCGACATGTCGATCGTGCCATCCGGCTTCAGCCGCTCCCCAAACCGCATCACCAGCTTCGCCCCAGCCGGCCCCGACACCTTGATCCTCGCCCAGCCCGTGATGTTCTGCCCCAGGTTGTATACATACACCCCAGGCTTCGGCGTCATCACCACTACCGGGTTGATCGTCTTCATCACCCGCATCGGCTCGATCATCTGGGCCCGCAGAGCCGCACCCTTCGGCGCCTCCGCAGTCACCGCCGTCTTCCATGCCGAATCATCAAACCCTGTCCGATTCCATCCCGTCATCTCCAGCCGCGCGTCGTACACTTCGCCCCCGCGCGCCGAGTTCTGCAGAATCGGCCCCGTCGCCACTTTCCACGTCGTATCCGATCCAATTACCTCGCTCGATCCATCCACATACTCGATCTGCACCTGCAGAATCATCTTCGGCCGGTCGCGCCACGGGGCCTTGTGGAAGTTCCACACATCCGTCACCCACTGGTTGTAGAACCCATTGCCCAGGAGCACGCCAACCGCATTGTCGCCCATCTGGAGCCGATCCGTGATGTCGTACGTCACATACAGCACCCGCTTGTTGTATTGCGTGTACCCCGGATCCAGCACATGATCCCCGACCTTCTCACCGTTCAGCGACAGCTCGTAATACCCCAGTCCGCACACATACGCCCTGGCCGACTTGATCCGCTTGCTGACCGTAAACGTCTTCCGGAAGTACGGCGCCGGCTCCCACGCCTCCGCCGAATCCGCCTTCGCAGCGCCAATCCACTGTGCCTTCCAATCCGCATCCCCCAGCCCCATCTCCCAGTACGCCGGTGCCGAGTATTCGCTATCCTGCCCGTCCTGATCCCACACCCGCACCTGCCAATACGCCCGTTGACCCGCCGCTAATGGCTTTCCACCATATGCAATCTGAATCGTCTCATCCGACTTGACCTTCCCGCTGTCCCACAGATCCGCCTTCCCCGCCTTCAGCGCTGCTTCGCTGCTGGCCACGCGAATCTGGTACGCCGTCTGCCTCGCCCCACGTTCCGCCGAGTCCAGCACCCACGTCAGCCTCGGCTGCTGCACGTCAATCCCCACCGGATTCGTCAGATACTCACATCGCAACGCCGTCGGCGTCAGCGCACTCTGGCCCGCATAGGCCAACGACGTCACCATCAAACCCAGCACAACCGCCGCTGAAATGGTCAATCGCATAGAGCCCTTTCCTTCCGTTACCCCCGCATCACCAACTATGCACATCCACCCGTTTTGTTGACATGCCATACCCCTCCCGCAACCAACCTCGCAACGCACCCAGTACGCTGCCATCTGCCCCTTATGGGTTGTCCCATCCCGCAAACCGCTGCGCAGGGCAACCGACAAAGGACCATGGACAAACCACTGGCGCGTTCCCCTCCTCGGTACAGCTACCCTTTATAGCACTTCCATCGCCCGCGGATAGCTTCCCAGAACCGTGATATGCAGGCAATGCGGCTTCGCCGCCTTGATCGCCGCCTGCATCCCCGGATCATCGCAATGCCCCTGCGCATCGATGAAGAAATAGTACTCCCAATTCACCCTCTTACTCGGCCGCTTCTCAATGTCCGTCAGGTTGATTCCCTGATCCTTGAAGCAGTCCAGCACCTTGGCCAGAGCACCCGGCTCGTGCGCCGTCGTGAACATGATGGCCGTCTTGTCGGCCCCGCTCTTGCGTGCCCCTTCGCGGCCAATGACGAAGAACCGCGTTACGTTATCCGGGTTGTCCTCGATGTTCTCAAATAGAACATGCAGCCCATACAACTCCCCGGCCAACGTCGATCCGATCGCCGCCACCCCCGGCTCTTTCGACGCCAGCTCCGCCGCCCGACTCGTGCTCGCCGTCGCCTCCACGTCCCGCCCCTTCGCCACCCGCCCCAGCCAATCCCGACATTGGCTAAACACTTCCGGCTTCGAGTAAATCCGCTTGACCTGATCCCAAGGCGAGTTCGCCAGCAGATTATGATGAATCGTAATCAGCACTTCCGAACAGATCCGCGCCGAACTGTTCAAAAACGCATCCAGCGTGTCCACCACCCCGCCCCCGATGCTGTTCTCCACCGGCACCAGCCCGTAATCCACCCGCCCCCGCGCCACCTCCTCAAACACCGTCGCAATGTCGCTCAGCGGCACATGTCCCACGCTGCTGCCGAATTTCCGCACCGACGCCAAGTGCGAAAAACTTCCCTCCGGCCCAAGAAACCCGATCTTCAGCGGCCGCTCCAGCACGAACGACCCGCTCATCAACTCCCGCCAGACCGCCTCAACACACCGATCCGGTAGGGGGCCCTTATTCAATCGCCGAATCCGCTCGATGATCTCTTTCTCCCGGTCCGGAGCATAAATGGGCGACTTGTTCTGCTGCTTGAGCTTGCCCACCTCCACCACCACCCGCGCCCGCGCGTTTAACAAATCGATGATCTGCGCATCCAGCACATCAATTTGTGCCCGCAAATCCTCCAGCGCCGGCCGTCCCCCTTGCTCGTTAGATGATACTCCTGACATACCAATGTTTGTATCGGCACACACTCACCCCGTCAAACCACATACCGATGAGGATGACCCGCTCACTTTGCCGCCCGCTTCTTCTAAACACTTGCGTTTTTGCGGATCCAACCCCGCTCACCCGCCAATCTCCCACCTTCCGCTATCAACACCCTTCCCCCTGTGCAGTACACGAAAATGAGTCCTCCACAGCGTTGATCCCGCTGCCGATGACTCTCTCAGGAGCAGCCCATGACCCGCACCTTCACCCGCCGCTATTTCCTCCAATCCACCGCCCTGGCCGCCTCCGCCTTCGCGCTCTCCCCCCGAGGCATCCTCCGCGCCCAGGCCCCCTCCGATCGCCTGAACGTCGCTTTCGTCGGCGTCGGTGGCCGCGGCGCCGGCAATCTCGCCGCCATCTCCGAATGCAAAGCCAACATCGTGGCCCTCTGCGACGTCGATCAGAATCATCTCGCCGCCGCTGCCGCCAAATTCCCCGGCGCCAAAACCTACGCCGATTTCCGCAAGCTCCTTGAGCAGAAAGATATCGACGCCGTTGTCGTCTCCACCCCCGATCACTTCCACGCCGTCACCGCCATCGCCGCCATGAGGCTCGGCAAACATGTCTACTGTGAGAAGCCTCTCACCCACTCCATCTACGAAACTCGCAGGCTCACCGAATCCGCCCGCAAGCACAAAGTCGCCACGCAAATGGGCAACGGCGGCCATTCTTCCGAAGGTACCCGCCTCACCGTCGAATGGATCCAAACCGGCGCCATTGGCCCCGTCCGCGAGGTCCACACCTGGACCAACCGCGCCAAAGGCTGGTGGCCCCAGGGCGTCCCCCGTCCCTCCGATACCCCGCCCGTCCCCCCAACCCTCAATTGGGATCTCTGGCTCGGCCCTGCACCTCTGCGCCCTTATCATCCCGCCTACCATCCCTTCAAATGGCGCGGCTGGGCCGATTTCGGTACCGGTGCCCTCGGCGACATGGGCTGCCATGTCTTCGATGTCTCCTATTGGGCCCTCAATCTCACCCATCCCACCACCATCGAAGCCGAAACCTCCGGCTACAATGGCGAAACCTTCCCCGAGTGGTCCATCATCCGCTATACCTTCGCCCAACGCGGCAACATGCCCCCTGTCAAGCTCACCTGGTATGATGGCGGCAAACTTCCCCCTCGTCCCGCCGACCTCGAACCCGGCCGCGAAATGGGCTCCCCCGACGGCGGCACCCTCTTCATCGGCGACAAGGGCACCATCCTCACCCCCCTCGGTGGCGCTCCACGCCTCATCCCCGAATCCAAAATGAAGGACTTCAAACGTCCCGATCCTTTCCTCCCCCGTTCCATTGGCCACCACCGCGAATGGGTCGAAGCCTGCAAAGGCGGCAAGCCCGCTGGTGCCAATTTCGAATACGCCGGCCTCCTCACCGAAATCGTCCTCCTCGGCAACCTCGCCATTCGCGCCCGCAAGAAGATCGAGTGGGATGGCCCCCACATGAAAGCCACCAACGCCCCCGAGGCCGACCCCCTCATCCACCGCGAATACCGCAACGGCTGGTCCCTCTAGACGAGCCTGCCCGCCTCCCATAGCATGGGGTTCCATGTCGGCTCCCGGTGCACCCATTCCCCATCGCGCCGAGCGTAGCATGGGCGTCTTGCCCGTGCGTTTGCTATCTGCGTTGATCTGCGGCTTTTCTCCTCATTAGCTCCCTCTCATTGCCTCCCATGACCACTTCCGCTCCCACCGCAGTATTCTCCTCCCCCCTCGGCGTCTCTCCCGCCGATCGCTGGAACCGCTTCTTCTCCATCGCCATTCCCTGCGTGGTTCTCCTTGGCATTCTCTGTCGCCTGGCCCTGTTCCTCTCCCGTCAATCCTACTGGGGCGACGAAGCCTATCTCCTGCTCAACCTCCGTCATTACTCCCTCTGGCGCATTCTCACCGGCCGCCTCGACTACGTCCCCTCTACCCAGGCCGCTCCCCCTCTGTTCCTCCTTATCCTCAAGGGCGCCATGCACTCCCTTGGCTCCTCCGAGTGCGCCATGCGCCTCCTTCCGTTCCTCTCTTCCGCCCTGGCGCTGCTTCTATTTGCTCGCTTGGCCCGCCACCTGCTCCCTCCGTTCGCTGCCTTCTGGCCCGTTGCCCTCCTGGCCTTCTCCGACAAGCTCATCACTCAATCCGCCACCCTCAAGCAATATAGCGGCGACGTTCTCGTCGCCATCATTCTTCTGCTCATTGCCTTTCCCCGACAGTCCACCTCTCCAACCCGCCGCCTCATCAACACGGCCCTTGCCGCTTCCCTGACCCTCTGGCTCTCCCACACCACTGCCTTCGTCTTCACTGCCATCAGCCTCGCCCTGTTCCCCCAGTTCGTCTGCCGCCCAACCCGAAACCTGCCGCGGTATTTCCTCATTCACCTCCCCGTCGTCGTCTCCTTCTTCGTCCTCTATTTCTTCTCCATCCGTGCCCAACGGGATCCCTTCCTCGTGGACTACTGGAGTGAATCGTTCATCGACTATGCTCATCCACTCCAGATTCCCAAATTCGTCCTGGAAAACACGTGGGAACTCTTCGCGTACCCTGCCCGTCCCGTCGCCGGCATCCTCCTTTTTCCCGCTGTCTTCGGCATTCTCTCCCTTCACCGATCCGGCAAGCATGAGTTGCTCGTAACCCTCGTTGCGCCGATCCTCCTCGTCTTCCTCGCCGCCGCCATCCATCAATATCCCTTTACCGCCGGCCGAATCACCCTTTTCCTCGTTCCCTTCGAACTCCTCCTTTCCGCCCACGCCATCCCCACCCTCGGAACTACACTCTGCCGTGTCTCCGTGCCTTCGTGCCTTCGTGCCTCTGAATTCGGTTCTGATTCCTCCGCCTCGCATCCCGTCCTTCCTCCTCCCTTCCATCTCATCCTCTGGGTCCTCCCCGCCTGCGTCCTCACCTTAATGCTCGTCCTCCTCCCCTCACGCACGTTCTTCCACGACGATTGCGAACACCTCCGTCCCGCCATCGAGCATCTCCTGGCCCATCGCCAACCGGCCGAACCCATCTACATCCTCGGCGAGGAAGAATCCGCCGTTTTCCGCTGCTATCATTCCGCTCCCGATTCCCTGACCTATTTCAACCTCCCCCTGACTACCCATCCTACGGCCGATCGTTTCTGGCTCCTCTTCCGCGCCGACCGCCTCCGCAAGCTCACCGGCGACTCTCCCCTCACGCAGCCCCACTTGACTCTCGACGAATCCTCCAGTTTCCACCCCCGTACCGGCGGCCTCGCCCTCCACTTTCTCAAATCCCCTCCCTCCGCCACTCAACCCACCACGACGCTCACGCCTCCTTCCTCATTCCCTCTCCCTTCTCCCCACTGACATCGTCCACCACCCCTCTTCTCCACCACTCCCCAACCTGTGCCCCAATCCCTTCGTTTCTTCTCTTTCCCCTCTTTCCCCCTCGCCCGGTACTCCGGGAGAGGGTTGGGGTGAGGGTTCAGCGCCAGTCATCCACCCAAACGAATAATACGACACCCGAATAACGCCCCGCGAACTGGTTCCCTGGGTTCTCTTCCCCACCCAATTGTCTCCCCTCACGCACTCTGCCCTCTTCAATTGGCAATTGAGAATTGTCAATTAAGCGTGGTGATTCTCCCTTCGCCCTCCGCCCCCAATGACACGCTTGCGGTCTCGCCGACCCAACCCCCGCCTCGCTGCTCCGATAAAGATCCCTCTTCCAAAAAAGAACCCCGGGCCAACCGCCCGGGGTTCCTTATTGCACCGGCATTGTGCAAAGAGAGATCAGTATCTACCGGATGAACAGCATCTCGCGGTATGTCGGGAGCGGCCAGTATTCATCACCGACCATCGTTTCCAACTTATCGCCGATCTTCCGCAGATCCGTCATCACCGTCAGGACCTTGTCACGCATGTACTTCGCGTGCTCGTAGGCATCCCCATCCGGATGATGGGCCAGAACCTTGTCCAAGCTTGCCAGCGTCTTCTGGAAGTCGCTGATGTTGCTCGTGAGGGTCTTCAGCAACTCCATCTGGGCCGCATTCTCCACGCCCGCCGCCTTCGTCGCGTTCACCGCGTCGGCTACTTCCTTCTGGAAGTTCAGGCATGCCGGCAGAATCTGGCGATGGCCCATCTGGCTCATCAGCTGACCTTCAATGTTCACTGCCTTGACATACGCTTCGCTGAGAATGTGGAAGCGGCTGTGCAGTTCACGCTCCGTGTACACCTTGTACTTGGTGCACAGATCAATCGTATCCTTGCGGGTGATGACCGGAAGCGTCTCCACCGTGTTCCGCAGGTTCGGCAAGCCACGCCGCTCGGCTTCCTTGTGCCACTCTTCGGTGTAGTTGTCACCGTTGAAGACGATCCGCTTGTTCTCCTTGATGATCTTCGGGAGCAGCTCCTGAATGGCGGCGTGGAGGTTCTTGCCACCCTTGATTGCGCTCTCCAATTCGGTCGCCACGTAGTCCAAGGACTCGGCCACGATCAGGTTCAGGACCGTATTCGGGCCCGCGATGTTGAACGACGACCCGACCGCGCGGAATTCGAACTTGTTGCCCGTGAAGGCGAACGGCGACGTGCGGTTGCGGTCGCCGGCATCCTTCGGCAGCTTCGGCAGCACCGACAGCCCGGTTTCGAACAGGCCGGCCGCCTTCGTGCTCTTGGCGCTGCCCTTTTCGATCTGCTCGATGATGTCCGTCAGCTGGTCGCCCAGGAAGATCGAGATGATCGCCGGTGGAGCTTCGTTGGCGCCCAGGCGGTGATCGTTCGCCGCGCTGGCGACGCTGACGCGCAGAAACTCGGAATACCGGTTGACCGCGCGGATCACGGCACAGCAGAAGACCAGGAACTGCGCGTTCTCATGCGGGTTGTCGCCCGGGTTCAACAGGTTCTCACCCGTGTCCGTCGCCATCGACCAGTTGTTGTGCTTGCCCGAGCCGTTGATCCCCGCGAACGGCTTTTCATGCAGCAGGCACGACAGCCCGTACTTATCCGCCGTCTTTCGCATGAACTCCATCACCAGCAGCTGATGGTCGGTCGCCAGGTTGGTGTTCTCAAAGATGGGGGCCAGTTCGTACTGGCTCGGCGCCACTTCGTTGTGACGCGTCTTCACAGGCACGCCGAGCTTCGTCAATTCGTGTTCCAGATCCGCCATGTAGGCCAGCACTCGCTCCGGAATCGAACCAAAGTACTGGTCTTCGAGTTCCTGTCCCTTGGGGGGCTTGGCGCCGAAGAGCGTGCGGCCGCAGTTCAACAGGTCCGGCCGGGCATAATAGAACTGCTTATCGATCAGGAAATACTCCTGCTCCGAGCCCACCGTCGTGGAAACCTTGTGAACGTCATTCTTCCCGAACAGACGCAGAATGCGAATCGCCTGTCCCGAAAGGGCTTCTATCGAGCGAAGCAGCGGAGTCTTTTTGTCCAACGCCTCGCCGGTCCAGCTCAGAAATGCCGTCGGGATCACCAACGTTGCCCCGTTGGGGTTCTCCATGATGTACGCGGGGCTCGTCGGGTCCCAGGCCGTATAGCCGCGAGCCTCGAACGTGGCCCGCAGGCCGCCCGACGGGAACGAGCTCGCATCCGGCTCACCCTTGATCAGTTCCCGACCCGAAAACTCAGCAATGGCTCCGCCATTCTCCGTCGGCGTCAGGAAGGAGTCATGCTTCTCGGCCGTCAGCCCGGTCATCGGCTGGAACAGGTGCGTGAAGTGCGTCGCGCCCCGCTCCATCGCCCAATCCTTCATGGCCGTAGCAACGGCATCCGCAACGGTCGGGTCCAGGGGTTGCCCCAGCTTGATCGTCTTCTGTAAAGCCTTGAAGACCGGCTTGGGCAGCCGCGATCGCTGCACTTCTTCGGAGAAGACGTTGACGCCGAAGAGATCGTTCACAGAGCAGCTTTTGAAGTCCACGCGGTTGAGCTGGTGCTTCGCGGTGGCGATGGTCTTAATAGCCTCATGACGCATGTTCGAGCAACCCATCATCATCTCCTGCAAAAAAGGCGTTCGTGCACCCACTTGGCCCATTGGGTGACAACACAGCCGGCAAAAACGTTCCTTGTATGAAGCCACACCCATCCGGTCAACTTCAGGCCGTACCGTCCGGGCTCCACCCGACCTCAGCAAACGCCGTGCAAATCCCTAAATCCGCCATTATTGGCCTTCTCGTGCGCGCTGATTGGTCAATTCAAACCATCGATGGTTTTCGCTGCTTATTAAATAGGCACCGCCCGCCCCCTCGCGAAGCGGCAAACCCCACAGATTGTACCCTTACTCTTTTTGACCCTGTCCGATAGCTGTATTAACATACCACACTGCGCTCGAAAGGAATGCCATGGAGGTATCAATGACCCCGCGGGATGTGCTCAAGCTCTGTAAAGACAAGCAGGTCCAGTTCGTTGATCTCCGATTCATGGATTTCCCCGGACTCTGGCAACACACCTCCGTGCCCATCAGCGAGCTCACCGTCGAGAGCTTCGACCATGGCTTCGGGTTCGATGGCTCCTCCATCCGCGGCTGGCAGGCCATCAACGAATCCGACATGCTCCTCGTTCCCATTCCCACCACCGCCAAAGTCGATCCCTTCCTGCAACATACCACCCTGGCCATCGTCTGCGACGTCCGCGATCCCATCACCAAAAAAGAGTACTCCCGCGATCCCCGCTCCATCGCCCGCAAGACCATCGACTATCTCCAGAAAGCCAAAATCGCCGATGCCGCCTATTTTGGACCCGAACTGGAGTTTTTCGTCTTCGATAACGCCTGGTACGACCAGGGAATCAACTTCGCCAAGTACTACGTCGGCTCTCGCGAAGGCATCTGGACCCGCGGCGACGAAGACCCCACCAACCTCGGCTATAAGGTCCGCCTCAAGGAAGGGTACTTCCCCACCCCTCCCATGGACACCATGCAGAACATCCGCAGCGAAATGGTGGCCACCCTCATCGAGCTCGGTATCCCCGTCGAAGCCCACCATCACGAAGTCGCCACCGGTGGCCAGTGCGAAATCGACATGCGCTACCAGGATCTGGTCACCATGGCCGACAACGTCATGTTCTACAAGTACGTCGCCAAGAACATCGCCGCCCGCCATGGCAAAGTCGTCACCTTCATGCCCAAGCCCCTCTACCAGGACAACGGCTCCGGCATGCATGTCCATTTCTCCCTTTGGAAAGGCGAGAAAAACCTCTTCGCCGGCAACCGCTACGCCGGCCTGAGCGAGCTCGGCCTTTACGCCATCGGCGGCATCCTCAAACACGCCCGCTCCCTCTGTGCCCTCTGCAACCCCACCACCAACAGCTACAAACGCCTCGTCCCCGGCTACGAAGCACCCGTCAATCTCTGCTATTCCAGTCGAAACCGCTCATCGGCCATCCGTATTCCCATGTACAGCGAAAAGGCGCAGACCAAACGCCTGGAGTTCCGCAGCCCCGACAGCTCCTGCAACCCCTATCTCGCCTTCAGCGCCATGGTCATGGCCGCCATCGACGGCATCCAGAACAAACTCCACCCCGGCGATCCCCTCGATAAAGACATCTACCACCTCACCCCCGAGGAATACGAACAGATCCCCTCCGCACCGGCCTCCCTCGAAGAAGCCCTCCTCTGCCTCGAAGAGGACCACGACTATCTGCTCAAAGGCAACGTCTTCACCGCCGATGTGATCCACTACTGGATCAAGTACAAACGCGAAAACGAGGTCGACGCCATCCGCCAACGTCCCCACCCTTACGAATTCTGCATGTATTTTGATATCTGATCCATCCCGGCCGCTTGCCCGATACGTGCCATAACAAACCCCCGGATGTCCATCCGGGGTTTTTTCATGATCCCTCGCAATTCCATGCCTGAGGTAGACCTTCAACACGCCAGACGGTAAAAGCATGCACCGTAGACCCAAGACTGTACCGCGGAAGTCGGATAGCCTGTAAAATCGGACTTGGGGATTGTCATCTTAATCACGAGAGGCATCGATGACCCTGACCGTGCTCCTGACCGCGCTGCTCATCATGTTGGCCCGCATAACGGACATCAGCGTCGATACCGTCCGTACCGTCGCCATTGTCCAAGGCCGCCGGGTCTTTGCCGCCCTCCTCGGATTTGTGGAGGCGCTGGTCTACATCCTGGCCATTGCCAAAGTCCTCCAAGGCGAATTCCGTCCCCTCTACGCCGTTGCCTATGCCGCCGGCTTTGCCCTCGGCACCTTCATCGGAATCTCCATCGAACAATGCCTCGCCTTCGGCGAACAACTGATCTCCATCTTCACCCGTCGCGGCGCCATGCTCGTCCAGACCTTGCGCGCCGAAGGCTACCGTGTAACCGAACTGGGTGGCGTCGGTCGTGATGGCCCCGTCCAGGTCCTCTACATCGAAGTCCCCCGTCGCCAAACCAAAAAACTCACCCGCCGCGCCCGCGAACTCGACGACGGCTGCTTCTACGTCGTCAACGACGTCCGCATGGCCTCCGCTGTCATCACCTCCGAGCAACACCGCGCCGCCGCCTGATCCCCCTCAAGCCCTTCGACCCAACAATACCCAGGGAGCTTGCTCCCTGGGTTCCTTATTGCCACGTCCCCTCACCCCTTCCTCGCCGTAATCTGCAAATGCGACGCCCGTGCCGCCGCCGACCCATCCTTCTCCAACTCCTGCTCCATCCGCAGCAGCCGCTCCATCGCCCCGGGTTTTTCCAGTACCGCCTGGTTCTTCCGAATCGGCAGAATCGTCTTCCCCACAATCGAAATCACCTCAAACCCCGCCTTCTCAAACAGCTTCCTCAACGAATCCGGCGTGAACATGTGCAGATCAAATTGCTCGCTCTGCTCATCCGTCAACCAGTGCGTCCGTGATGTCCGGACAAACTCCTCCAGCCCATCCACGTCTCCCCGTTCAAAAAAGTGGTCCAATGCCGCCAGCTTGTTGTCCGCCGTCGCGATGACAACCCCTCCCGCCCGGCTCGTCCGATACATCTCCCTCGCCGCTTGTGCCGGATCCGAACAGATCGACAGTGGATCCCCCATCGCCACCGTCAACGCAAATTGATCCGCCGCCAACTCCCTCAAATCGACAATGTCCGCCACCAGCAGCGTCGCCCGCTTCCCCTTTGGCCCCATCGCCTCCACCTTTGCCCGCGTCTGGTCGATCATCCCCGGCGAATGATCCACAAACGTCGTCGCCAACCCCGTCTTCAGGAGTTTCAACCCCCATTTCCCCGTCCCACACCCCAGATCCAAACACGACGCCGACTGATCGCTTGGCACATAAGGCTTGATCGCCCGCCAGGTCAGCTCATCATGGAAGTCCCAATAAAGATCGTCGTAAATTTGATCGTACTTCTTCGCCACCCGATCATGGTATCGTCGTGAGGCAGCCGAACTGTTCGAGTCTCGTCGAGATCGTGACATGCGGGTACATTAAACAATATCGCAAAAAGGAAAAGCACCAATGCCCACGCAATCCCATCATCCCCCCGAATTCCATCCCCTCTTCAATTGTCAATTGAGAACGGCCAATTGCCAATTGTCAATTAAGTGCTTCACCCCTCCTTCGCCGCATCTTCCTCCTGCACGCTTGCGGTTTCGCGGACCCACCCCGTCGATTTGCCAACCTTTCTCTAACTAACCCATGAACCCCCACACCCCCATCCCCCCAACCCCCACCCGCCGCGCCTTCTCCTCCGCCCTTGCCCTCGCC